>CAZSEK010000007.1:0-27004 GCA_964605945.1 uncultured Methanosarcinales archaeon | reverse complement strand
ATAATTATTAAATAAAGGAATAAAATATGGAAAACAATAAAGAAAAAATAAATACAAATAAAAAGACCGCAAGAATTTTTGAGGATATAAAAATTAATGTAAAGCTTAAGATTTCAGCATTATGGATAGCTATGCTGTTTTTATTTGCGTACGTAGATATTTTTGGATTTTTTAAGCCCGGAATTATTGAGGGAATAATAGCTGGGAAAGTAGCAATTTTTCAGGTTAATCAAATGTTCTTGTTTTTAACTACATTATACATATTGATTCCGAGTATTATGGTTTTTCTGTCTCTTGTATTGAAGCCTAAAGTAAATCGTTGGACTAACATCATAGTAGGTATGCTTTATTTTGTGAGTATTTTAGGTAGCTGTATTGGAGAAACATGGGCTTTTTATATTTTTGGTAGTATTGTAGAGGTCTTACTATTATTATTAATTATTTGGTATGCGTGGAAATGGCCTAAACAAGAAAGTAATTCTAACTCTTGAAATAATGAAAAGATTAATAAAAACAGCCTTAAATTATAAATAAGTTTATATAGAAGTTTTAATAATCAACAAAAGAATAAGATGATAAATAAAAAAGAAAAAACTAACAATCTTAAAAAAACTGCACGACTCACAGGATTTTTTTATTTAATTGTAGCAATAACTGGTTTCTTTGCTATGTTTGTAAAAGAAAAATTAGTCATATCAGGAGATGCTGCAACAACAGCAAATAATATTCTTGCTTCAACATCATTATTTAATCTTGGCATTGTAAGTGAATTAATAATGGTAGTATTTTGGATACTTACTGCACTTGCTTTGTATAGATTATTTAAATCAGTAAACAAAAATCACACCATTCAAATGGTTTCATTTGTTTTAGTAGGATGCGCTATAACATGCGCCAACATACTTAATAAAATTGCAGCTATGCTGATTTTAAATAACTCTAGTTATCTAGCAGTATTTGAACTAAATCAACTACAAGCTCTTGCAATGTTATTTTTAGAAATATCACATACAGGCGTTATTATTAATCATATCTTCTTCGGTCTTTGGTTGTTTCCACTAGGGTTTTTAGTTCTAAGGTCAAGATACTTCCCAAAAATTATTGGTAAAATTCTTGGAATAACATTAATAATTGCTGGTGCAGGTTATCTTATAGATTTTTTCACTTTTTTCTTTTTTCCAAATTTTACGGCAATCACAAGTTATACCTTTTTTGGAGAATTATTCTTGCTTTTATGGCTTTTAATAAAAGGTGTAGAACCAAATATTAAATCCTGAATTAAAACGCCAAAGTTTGAAACTCGAGGGGACGCTGTGCCACTTCATTTAGAATGTTTAACAAAATTAAACGTAATTCAATTTCCCTTTTAAGAAACATTTATAAATAATTCTTGATAAAAATTAACATGAAAACAAACAAAACACTCATAATCTGTCAGTCAATTCATCATGGAAATACTATGAAAGTTGCGAAAGTTATTGCAAAACAATTAAATGCAGATATTAAAAGACCCTCAGAAGTAAAAAATGAAGTACTAAATAAGTATGATTTAATCGGATTTGGATCTGGAATATATGATGATAATCATCATACTATTTTACTGAATCTTGTAGACAAGTTACCAAATGGTGTTGGTAAAAAAACTTTTATCTTTTCAACTAGTGGAGTGCCTGTTGCTATATTTGGCAATAAGTTTTTAAGCAATTATTCAGTAAAAGCGCATGCCACACTCAAAAATAAGTTAGAATCTAAAGGTTACAAGATACTTGGCGAGTTTATCTGTCCCGGCTTTAATACTAATGTTTTTCTTAAATATTTTGGCGGGGTAAATAAAAATAGACCAAATCATAAAGATTTCGAGGGAGCAAAAGAATTTGCATTAAAGATAAAGGACAATTTTTGAAATCCTAATTCAAAAAACAAACTTAATAAACCAGCAAATCCAAGATAAGTAAGGTGATAACATGTCATTAATGAAATGGACAGGAAAGAAAATTAAGAAACTAAGTGTTTGGGATTTTGCATTAATGAAAACAGCATTGATTCTTTTTGGAATCATTATTGGTGCATATATTGCAGGATTCACAAGACAAAATATTTGGTGGTTCATTGGAGTATTTGTTGTTTCGTATGCAATATTGTTTTATAAGATTTTTAAGAAATAATAAAACATATAAATACGCATCACAAAATAATAACATAATAATTTTAACAAGGTGATAACATGACAAGAAAAGCACAATTCGCAGGTCAATTTTATGAAAAAACAGAATTTGAATTAGATAAACAAATAACAGAATGTTTTGAAGGAAAGAATGGGCCGGGAGCTCTTCCAATATTAAAGAGAATAAATAAAATACAGGCAATAATTGCTCCTCATGCAGGATATTCTTTCTCAGGACCTTGCGCAGCATGGGCATACAAAGAAATTGCAGAAGCAGAATTTGCAGATATTTATATTATTCTCGCACCAAATCATAAATCCAATGAGAATGCAATATCTATTGAAGGATATGAAACTCCTTTTGGCGTCGCAAGAGTCGACCAGGAATTTGCAAAATCATTAATGGAAAAAAATACAGAGCTAAAAGAAAATAATGCGCTTCATGCAGAAGAGCACAGCATTGAAGTTCAGATTCCTTTCTTGCAGTTTGCAACAAAAGACAAAATGCATGAATTAAAAATTGTTCCAATACTTCTTGGGCAGGATTTTGACAGCGATAAGTTAGCTTTAGATTTAAAAGAGACAATAATGGAATCAAATAAACAAGTTATAATTATTGTAAGCAGTGACTTTACTCATTATGGGAGAAATTACCATTATGTTCCCTTCTCATCTGAAGTTAAGACAACAATTTATGAAATGGACAGAACAGCCATTGATTTCATAGAAAAACTTGATTCAAAAGGATTTATAAGTTTCATAGATGAAAAAATGGCAACAATATGCGGTGCAATGCCCATTGCAGTATTATTGAAAACACTCAAATCAAGCAAAGTTGAGTTGATGCATTATTACACTTCAGCAGATTTAGAAGAAGAAGCTGATCCTGATAAAGCATACAAGAATTCTGTAAGCTATGCGGCAATTGTGTTTAGATAAACGCATTTAATTTTTTATTTTATACACTAACTTATTAAAATTATTTTATTCTTTTAAAATGGACCCGGATCAACGCAGAAAATCCAAAGGAAAGCTTAAAGATAAGTTTAAAAAAATCAATTCAGAAGGATTACTAAGTAATATTGCAAGTGTTGGATTAAATGGTGTTTTTGTTTCTTTAATAGTTGTTATTTTTCATTTTATAATGAGCCGTAAATTAGGACCTGAGCAATACGGAGAGTTGAGCACATTATTAACAATAAGTTCTCTTATATTGATGGCATTATCTGCAATTTGCTTTATTATTGCAAGATTTATAACTTACTATAAAACAAGACAGCAATATGAAAAGATGAAATATCTTGCAAACTGGGCTTTTGTGTTTTTCTTTTTTATAGGCTTAATTGCATTTTTTACAACATACATCTTCAGTAAAAATATTGCGAATTTTTTAGCCATGCCGGATAATTCAATAATTATGTTTTTTGGATTTGTTATTTGGATAAGTTTTATGACTCCCATTATTGAAGGAATACTAAGAGGACTGCAGGAATATTCTTTCATGGGGCGCTATAAATTAGCAGAATGGTTTTTTAGAGTTTTAATAGCTTCAACATTGGTTTTTTTAGGATTTAAATTAAAATCAATAATAATCTCATTGATAATAGGAAGCATAATTGTTATGATTTTCGCAGGATATAAATTAAAACACATTTACATAAATAAACCATACAAAACATCATTGAAAGAAGTTTATAAATTTGCATTTCCTGTTTTTTTTGCGTGTTTGTTTTTTGCAATTCTTGCAAACATTGATTTAATATTAGTAAAACATTTTTTTGACGCAACAATAGCAGGATATTTTGCTGCAGCAGGACTTCTTGCAAAAATTAGTCTTGGAATAGCATTCGGTTCTGCAGGAGTTATGTTTCCTAAAATTGTCGAACATTTTAGCAACGGAGAAAATAAAAAGATGAATGATCTTTTAAAAAATACACTTAAATTAGCAGTAATAGCTGGAGCAATAGCAACAACAATAATTTCAATATTTCCTCATCAAATAGCACAATTGATTTTTGGAAATCAATATAATATAAATGGAATGTTAAGCATATATGTTTTTGCAATGTTCTTTTTATCAATTTCTGCAATATTGATGATGTATGAACTGGCAGTCAAAAGATACGAGTTTATTATGATATTTTTAATTGCTGCAGGATTCGAGATATATCAAATAACAATGCACCACATAGATTTATATCAAATAGTTTGGACACTATTTTTTGTCAACCTTATAGTCACACTTTTCATGTTATTTCAGAATAGAAAAGCGATTTTTGAGAGTAGCTGGTAATGTAAAAAAATTAATTTTTATATTTATTAATTACTGTGCTTACTATTTTTTGTACTTCTTTAGTGTCTTTAGGAAGAACGTATTGTTTTAATGCTTTATTCAAATCTGTTTCAATCTTTCCATAAGGCATTACAATTTTTTGCGCACTTGCGCCTTCGGCGCCACGTTGGGCTACCTGCAGGAAACGGCCACCGAGGTAAAGATTGTACCAGCCGTCAGCATCACAATCGCTGCTAAGATCCCCGAGGGCAAGCGAGTTTAATTGATCTTCATTTGTTTTTTCTCTAACATAGAAACCCATTCTTTTGCTGTCTTCTCCTAATATTTTATAAACTCTATTTAAAAATGGCTTTAATAATTTGCTTCCTACTAATTCATTCCATGCAGGATGCTCTAAAACTTCTGATTTTGTTAATCCTGTGTTGTATTTTGCTTTTTGACTATTAAGAGCAATTCCATCTATTGAATTATAATTACAATTCATAAATGAATCGTTAAAGTCTTTGGAAATATTTCTTAAGTCTTTTGAATTTGGAATTATCTTGAATTGTGTTGAATGTGCTTTATATGATATTCCAGATACAAAATCTTTCCATGAAGAAAGTGTTTTTTTGAAATCATCTTCTGACATTCCCATTAATACTTCTACGTTTTGTTTAAATGTAGGTAATACTGAGTTTTTATCTTTTAATTGATGCAATGCTCTTGCATAAGTACTGTCTTTTATCGATTCTCCTACGATTTGTAGTTTTGTCATTTTAATTTACCCCCTTAAATAATCGTGTTTAATATTATTTTAATTATACTTAAACTATGTAGAACGTTTCTATTTATAAATGTTTCGATTTTGTTGTTACTTACGAATGGTTAAATATTTATCTTTTCTTTTTCTTTGAAGATTTATGTTTAACAGGTTTTGATTTTGTTTTCTTTACTGGTTTCTGCTTTGATTTTTTTACTGGTTTTTGTTTCTTTGCAGAACTTGATTTAGAATGTTTCTTTGATTTTTCTGCAGGTTTGTGTATTGCTTTGTGTTTCTTTAATTGTTTATGCTCTGTATGTTTGTGTTGAATAACATGTTCTATATGTTTCTCAATTTTTTCATGTTTTATTTCAACAGAAATTTCAGAAGGGAAATGCATTATTCTAAATAAATCACTTAGATTCAATTCAAATACTGCAACAGGCATTTCAAGAGACCAGTTTGCAAGAACTTGAGGATGTATTTCTCCCAAGTAAGCAATCTTTTCATTGCCTGCAACAATTCTCCCTATTCTTCCTTTTATGAATGAATTATGCTCTGTGTCTGTTGTTTCATATTTCATATTAAGAGCACTCATCAAAACATCAAATATTTGTTTTATTTTTGTGAAATTTGCATCCTGCCCGCATAATGCAACACCCAATCTGTCATTTTCATGTATTCCTGTTTCATAATCATCATTATGTTTGAAAACAGTTCCTATCTCAAAAATATTCTGAGGATATTCGTACATTTTATTATATCTTAATGTCTCTAATAGGTTTGGAATTATCCACGCTCTTAACACATCATAGTCCTGCGTTAGTGAATTTGCGAGTTCAACAAGTTCAACAGGATGATTCATAAGCTTTGACTGATTTATTTTGTTTGTTATGTGGTAATTTTTGATTTCTATAAGCCCCGATCCAATCAAAACATCTCTTATTTTATTCTTGAATGTTTCAAATGGTTTTTCTGCACCAGAACATGCAACATTGGCTATTGTTCCATGGAAATTTTCATATCCAAATGCAATGGCAATATCTTCAACAAGGTCTATTGGGTGTAATATGTCTGCTCTATATCCAGGTATGAGTGCTTTTTTATTTTTATAATCATATCCCATTTTTTCAAGAAGTTTTTTCATGTCTACTTCTTTTAATTCAAGGCCTAAAATCTTATTTATATAATCAACTTCTATTTTAATTTCTTTTCCTGCTAATTGCGGGGTTGTGTATTTTTTATCCGGATAGGATAAGTCAACTGATTCTATTGAACCGCCCATATCTGCCAATGCAGTAACAACCATATTTAAACAAGTATGAAGATAATCAAAATCAAATCCAGAACATTCAATGAAAACATCTTTTGTTGTCAATGAAATTTTTCCTATGTCGTTGCTGTTGATTATGGGGGGCATGCTCATGACTTTCATTTTTGAGTCAAGGAATACAGGGAATTTTTCTTTGTCTTCTAAAAGATGTCCATATTCTCTTCCTGTTGGATGTATTGCCAGAATCTGGTTTCCTGTAAGCTCTTTATTTAAGTCAAGTGGTTTAAATTTAATTTCTTCAGGCACTAATGCTTTGTAATAAATTGGTGGTTTGATGTGTTCTAATGGATAAATTCCCAACGCGACTTTTTTCCTGTTTCTTCCATAAGTTATATGCAGTTTTTCCTGTATTTGGATTATCTCTTTTATTTTATCTTCTGTTAATTTAATGTTTTTCACAACAGCACAGGCTGTGAAAGGTCTGATATTTTTAACAGATTTATCTATGATGACTTTTGTTGAACCTTTTTTTACAAAATAATGTCTGAATCCTGTTTTAATGCCCATGAATGATGAAAGTGCTCTTGCCATTCCCTGTTCTGATAATAAATCAGGTCTGTTTGGGAATACTTCAACTTCTATTTCAGTTTCGCCAATAGATTCAAGTCCTGTTCCTAACATTGAAATTCTATCTGCTAAAACTTCATCAGATATTTTTCTTCCTAATAATTCCAATACTGTTTTTTTATTTAATTTAACTGTCGGCATTTTTTATGTCCTCATAATAGTTCTTTAAAATAAACAGATATTTTCCCAGGAGTTTCTGTTCTTATTGAAAGAAATTTTCCTGTTCCGCTGCGTTTAGCGCACGCCATTCCAAATATACCTAAAGAAACTCGTGCTTTATTTCTAAGTTCATCTTGAATTATTAAATCATCTATGCTATCAACTAAAATATTAGGATTTGGAATATATATGTCGCAAGACCATGAACCTCCTGCTTTCAAATATCCTGTTTTTGAAGAACCTCCGTGTTTTCTGCCAGGATTTGTATCATAATTGGATTGCTTCATTATTTTTTTTATTTGACCAGTATTTTCACAAAGATACCAATCACCCACTTTAGGTATCCATTCTTTCTGCATACCTGAAAGCTCCATACATTTTACAACATAATCTGGAGTTATGTAATTTGGCACATTTGAAGGTATGTCAACAGATATTATGTTTTTTTTCATTTTTCCCCCTTTACAACTCTTTTATTTTTTTTGATATTAATTTCATCTTTTGATCAACTGTCATTATTCCTATTGTTCCTGTTATTAACAAGACAATTGAAACAACCAATGATGCAAAATTGAATCTGAATATGTTGATAACATACAATATTAAACCAATCAAAGCTACTGCGATTAAACCTGCGATGAACATCATTTGTTTCTTATACGCAAGTTTCAATGATGCTAATTTGTATACTTTGCTGTCATCCATTTTTTACTCCATTACTTAGGCAACAACATCCATTTCTTTATGGACTTTAATTGTCTTAAATCATTTCTATTGAATTCTCTTAAATCTTTGATGTTATAATAAGGAACAGCGATTCTTCCTAGGCCAAGACCCCATGCTAAAACAGGGCATTCAAAGCCCATTAATGTTTTTGTGACTTCCGGTCTGAATATTCCTGCTCCTCCCAATTCTACCCATTGTTGTCTTGTTTCATCATAAACTTCAACTTCAACACTTGGTTCTGTGTAAGGGAAATATGCAGGTCTTATTTTGATTTTATTAAAACCCATTTTTTTAAAAAATTCCTGTAAATATCCTTTTAGATCCTGTATTGTTCCATTTGGATCAACAACAATCCCCTCGACCTGATAAAACTCAAATAAATGCTTCCAATCAGGTGTTTCATTTCTGAATACTTTATTTACAGAGAAGAATTTTAATGGAAGATCTTCTTTTTTTAATTTTGAAATTGTTTGGGCAGATAAAACAGTTGTGTGTGTTCTTAATAATAATTGTTTTGCTTTTTCTTCATCCCATTGATATTTCCATCCTGTTGAGCCTGTATCTGCTCCATTTTCATGGACTGCTTTTACTTTCTTTTTCAGATCTTCGGGAATTTTTCCTTTATCTTTTAAATAAAAGGTATCTTGCATTTCTCTTGCTGGATGATCTTGAGGCATAAATAATGAATCCATATCCCAGAATGCTGTTTGAACCAAGGTTCCTGACATCTCTTTGAATCCCATGTCGAGCCATATTTGTTTTGCATAATCGATTGCTTCATTCTCGAAATGTTTTTTTCCATAATTTAATCTGGGAACCTGCGCTTTAATGTCGTATGATCTGAATTTCTTGTTCAGCCAAGCTTTGCTTTTTAACAATTCTGGCGTGACTGAATCAATTACATCTGCATCTAACTGAATAGAAACAGAAATGATTTCTTTTCCTAATTCTGTCAAGAAAATTGTTTTTAATTTTTGAACATCTGATTTGATTATGTTTTTTCTTTTTATCAATTCATTGAATGCAAATATTTCTTCTGCAGAAAGTGATTTTTTTTCAACAGGAAAATTTTTTTTAAGAAAACTTTCTTCCAGTGTCTCTTTTTTCAAAACATTTCTTCCGTTGTCTGTTAATGAAACTAATGTATCATTTCCTTTTTTAGAAATATTAATCAATGATTTTTTTTTCAGCAAACCCAAGCAAACAGAAACTTCTTCTTTGTTTAATTTTGAAATCTTTTCAATCTCTTTTAAGGTCATTTCTTTGTTTAAAGATGCTAAAAATCTTCTTTCTGGAAGGCCTGTTTTGGCATATTCATGACCATTCTTATCTAATGTAATGATTTCTTTTAAGTCTTCTTTTATGCTTATTACTCCTTTATTGCCAAGCCATTGAAGTGCTCTTGTTATTTCGACTTCTTTTAGCTTTGATTTGTTAATTAAGTCAAAAATTGAGCTGTATTTATCTAATAAAGGAAGAATTTTTCTCTCTAATGGGTGCAAACTATCTATTAATTTATCTTTTTCCATCTAATGACCCCCAAATTTGATTGATTAAAACATAACACATATATAAACATTATTATTTCTTAAGGCAGAGAAATTTTATTCTGCCTTGAGATAGAAAAATTGTTTTTAAGAACGATTTTTCGTATGTGCTGGTGATACTGCGAGGAGAGTATATAAATAAAGGAGTTAACTTGAAAGTGATAAATAATAGGAAACTTTATAAATACTCCCTATATTAAAGAAGTATGATGAACACGATAAATAATCCTCCTTTTTATTCTATTGTAGATAAGTTATATAACACAGTTATGAAAATTATGCCTGAATTAGTTAAAGAAAGGGAAGTTGCGAGTGCTTTTGTTTTGGGATGCTCTGGTGCGTATGGTCTTACAAAATTAACTCAAAATATAACAAAAAAAATAGGAACTAAAATAATCCCTGCTTTTGAAAAAAAACAATTTCCAACAATAGAAAAAGTATTAACAGGAGCAGTTTTAAGTGTACCTCTTATTTATGCAATAGTTGATCCAGAAACAGTAAAACAAATAATAACACACCACCCTGTTTATTCTTCAGGAATGCTGGGAGTTTATACGGGAGGATTAACTGCTGTTGTTCAAGATTTAGTTAGAAAAAAATAATTATTTTTTTATTAAACCTGAAATAAAATAACACACAAATAAAAAAATATTCTCTTAATTAAATCACTAATCATTAATAACTTTTTAAAACTACTCAAAAAAGATAAAAAACCGTAATATATATAAAGTAGTAATGTTTTATATTTTAAAAAGGGGTGATTACCGGTTAGAAATGGTAATCGGGGGTTAGCAAAATGATTGTAAAAGATGAATTTTTAGCAAAATTAAGACGATACTTCGGTCTAAACTTATATGAAGTAAAAATTTGGACAGCTTTGTTAAGCAGAGGAGTTTCTACAGCAGGAGAACTTTCTGACATAGCAAATGTCCCAAGATCAAGGTCATACGACATTCTTGAATCTTTGGAGAAAAAAGGATTTGTCATAATGAAAATAGGCAAACCAATAAAATATATTGCAGTCGCTCCTAAAGAAATCGTTGACAGAGTCAAGAAAAACGTTAAGATAGCATCTGACGACAGAATAAAAAGACTTGATGAACTAAAAGGAACCGATGTTCTCGATGAATTAAGCAACCTGCACACACAAGGAATAGAGTTAGTTGAACCAACCGAGTTATCAGGAAGTTTGAAAGGACGACATAATTTATACAACCACATGGAATTGACAATTAAAAATGCAGAAGAGACAGTCACAATAATGACTACAACACAAGGTTTGCTGAGAAAAATCGAAGGTTTGAAACATGTTTTCGAACAGCTTAAGAAAAGAGGAGTCAAAATAAGAATTGCAGCACCGCTGACAAAAGAAGCAATTCCTGCAGTCAAAGATTTGGGAAATGTTGCAGAATTAAGACACACAGACAGCAAAGCAAGATTTATTGTTGTAGATGGAAAAGAATTGTTGTTCATGATAATGGACGATAAAGAAGTTCATCCTACATACGATGTTGGAATCTGGGTTAATACACCATATTTCGCAGGCGCATTAGAAGAGATGTTCGAATTGGCCTGGGATGAAATGAAACCAGCAAAACAAGTCTTGAAATTATAAATAATTTTTTTTAATTTCTTTTTTTAATATGTTCTTATATGTTAATTTTGTTTTAATTCTAAAAGTTCAGATGCAGTGGGTAATTGATTGTGGTATATAGAGTTTATTTTTTCTCTTGAGATGCCGTTGCTTATCGATGCTAAAGCAAGTATTTTTGTTAGTCGATAGGCATCATTATCTATTGTTTTTTCCCATGAATTTGCCATAGCTAATGCCTTATTTATATGATCGCTCCATCTTTGTGATGTATTTTTATAGGTTTGTTTATTATCAGAAAACCCCTCATGTATTCTCTTTTGACGAATCATGTATTTGTGGTCATTAACTGCATGTAAATCACGATATTTATCTTTTTGGGCATTGTATATTATGTTTTCTTTAAGTATAGTTATATTAGACAGAACTCTTTGAGTTAATATTTGAATTGCAAGCTGTCTTGTGAGTTCAGGTTCTTTGTACTTTATCTCATATTCGAAAACAGAATTATTTTTTGATGATTGTATGAATTCTTCTTTAGGCAGAATAAATAATCTGTGTGTTTCAGTCGGTATTATTTTTTTCTGTGTTGCTTTTTTTATTTTTTGAGAACACTCTTCAATTTTATCAATGCATTTTTGATACAAATAATCTTCTGGGATTATGTTATTTGAGGAATTTTTTGAATATTGTTCCATCCAAATAAGTTCAGCACCTAAATTATTATTAGATTCTTGAGAAAAAAGAAGCCCCCGAAAATTATCTTCAAAAATTGCACTCAATTCAGTAACTAGTTTTTCAAGATTATAATGAAATCCCCATGGCCCATTAAATAATTCATTTCTTGAAAGATATGTTTTTATTTTGTCCTCAGGATTTTCCATGACATTATATGATGCGAACTTATTTAAAAATGTTGTCATTTTAATCACTTTAGAATAGTGTTTTATGGATTGATTTATTTCAATCAAAAACAACAAATATATAAAACAAACAATACACAAGTTTATTTAGTAAGATAAAGGTGACTTATGGATAAGAAAAATCTAAATAACATTGTTTGTATATTATCATTTATAGTGGGTGCTTTATTTGTTATAACAAATCCTGAAATCACAGGAAATGTAATAGGCGCAAGCCAGTCAGGATATGCTATAAGCAGCATACTTGGAATGATTTTAATTGTTGCATCATTGGGTTTGTTTATAGCCACTACATACACATTACCAAAGAAAATTGAAAAAACACCCGAATTAGAGCATTTATTAAAAAGTCAAGAAAAAAAAGAACTTCTTATAAATACAAATGTTCCAAAAAAAATAAATGGAACATCTGATGCACAGCATTATAATGAATTAGTTTTGCTGCTTGTTAAGCAAATACATGCAGGGAATCATTTTAAAGTTGCAGATGCTTACAAAGAAATATATAATTTCTGTTTAGAAAAAGGATTAACTGAACGGGCTGAAGCAGCATATGGTGGAGCGCGAGAAATCATTAAAAAATATGGAACTCCTCAAGATCAAAATAACATGTTCCTTGCTTTAGAATCCATAAAAAAACAATATACTAATACCCGAAGTAAATTATTCGAATAGTTTTTTGAATTTAGTTCATATTGTCTTTATTTTTTACAAAATAAAATAATTCAGTATCGACTTCAAATGTTTTATATTTGTATTCTTTAAGAATTAATAAATCTTCAAACCATTTTCTTTTTGTTTTGTCAATTGTTTTTTTCCCACCAATAGAAAGGGTTGGAAATGAAACCACAATAAATTTTGAATGTATTTTTTCAATTAATTTTTCAGACAAACCCCATTCAATAAATTCTATGCTGTCGAGGGTTTTAAAGAGAAAGCAGACATCATATTCTTTCGATAATTTGGAGATTTTATCCACATCGTCTGATTTTGTCAAGTCATATGCAACTGCGTTTCCATCTATTTTTTCAATTTTAAAAAATTCATTTAGGAAATTACAGTCTGATTTTGAGATGTCTGATGCAAAATATTTATTTATTTTTTCTTTGATAAAAACTGCGCTGATGGGATTCAAACCGCATGCTAAATCCATGATTGATATTTTTTTATTTTTTATTTTTTCATCGGAGTTTTTTTTCAACATATTAAATATTTGTTTATAAATCTCGTCATAAGACTTTATTCTTTCTTTTGTTGACTGATGAAGGTTCAGTATTTCTTTGTATTTTTTTTCTTTTAATAATTCTTCTTTTTTATTGGAATGTTCGTCAATAAAAACACCATATATAGTTCTTAGTTCTGCTCGAATACTTTTTAATAAAAAATCATGCTCTTTTGATTTCATGAATTGCTTGTATGATTTTGAATTATTTAATTTAGAAATTATCTTTTGTTTTTCCTGCTCATAAGTTCTGTTTTCAAAAAAAGAATTTAATTTTTCAGAAACAAAACTATCGTCAAGATTTTTTAACTCTTTTTTATTCTTTATGTCCTGAATTAATTCTTTTTGATAGTTTATGTTCATTTTAACAAGTAAAATTTAATTTTATTAATTATAATTCTCTTTCCATCTGAGTATTGCACCTATGCCTGAAAGACCGTCGAGCTTCTTTGATGCATCTTCAGATGATATTATTTTTATGTCTGCTTTTAGGGATTCTGTGTCCTGCATTAGTCTGTCTATTTTTTCATAACTTTCACGAGAATTTTCTTGTCTTGCTTTCTTTATCAAATTTTCAGATATCAATAAAACAGAAATATTTCCAGATATTGTTTTTTCAGAAACTTGTTCGAATCCGTATGCTGCATTCTCTGTCCTTATGTTTTCGAGAAGTTCCTCGACTAATTTAAGTTCTTTTGCTGATTTGTCTTTATCGAGAACAGATTTTAATTCTGGTCTTTTTAATATTTCATTGATTGTACTTCCATCAATGCTTGAGCATGCTACAAGAGTTATTTTCTTTTTTATCTTGTCATCTTTTACTTCTTTAATTAGATATTCTTTCCAAAAAGCAGGACTTGCAATAACAATATTTGAGTAGCTATGTCGTGCATCATATTCTATAATTTGCCTGTATATTATTTCATAGAAATTTGCTTTTTTCTCGTCAAAATCCTTCTTTGCAACATCACCTTTAAGTTCAAGAATCAATTCATACCCTGAATTTTTCAGTTGTGCAAAGATTGCTTCCTCCCTGTCAAAAGCAACAATAAGGATATTTATATTTTCTGATTTTACAGCTTCTTCTAATTTTTTCAGCGCATATCTTGAAAATATTTTTTTCTCGATTGTAATTACACTGCCGTCTTCGACTGCAAATGTGTGAAAATCTCCTCTTGGTATGTCTTCAGGAGAATCTATTATCGGACCAGAAACCCTGAGCGCATTATTGCTATCGTATTCTATTTTTTCGACATTTATTTTCAGAAAAACAATTCTTTTTATTATTTTTGATTTTTCATCAGCAGAGCCCAGTTTGATTTTTCTTTCTGTCGTGCCTGAAACTAAATCATTTTTTTCAATTATATCTGATAAATACCATAAATCTTCTGCATTCTCTGATTTTACCTTGATTATTCCATGTTTTAAATCTGAATGTATGATTTTCATTTTGTTTTTTCTTTTCGTGCTAAAAGCCCGAAATATCTTCTCATCATATTCCAAGCTATTTCGTGCTAAAAGCCCGAAATATTTATAAATAATAATGATAAGATTTATATAGGTAGTGGTTTATAGTTAAATTTGTGGTTAGTAGAGTAAAAAATCACTCTAAATAATTAAAAATCTAAAATACAGGTGAGGTTAGAAAAATGCGCACCAATTTTAATAAGAAAGCCCAGTCTGCCAGCAGTGCTGCAGCATTCATTGCAATCATGACTGTATTGATTGTTTTGTATATATTATTCCTGCCCCCAGATATAAGGAATGAAATTCTTAATGATGGGACAGCAACTTCTGAAATTGATGGAACTGATGTAACATCAAATGCAAATCAAGTTGCTCTTCTTGAAGAGAACGTGGGAGTGATAGATTATTTGAATACAAATGAAAAAACATATGACCTGCCCACATTAAGGATAAGTTCACCTACATCTGCGCAGCTATTAAAAGCAATACCTAGTTTGATAACAAAAAGCGCATTCCTCGACAATACTAAATCAACTTATGAGTTAAATTTTACAATAAACAAAGCAACAACAAAAAATCTTCTTTTGTCTTTTAATGTAAAGAAGGCATCAGGACCTTTAATAATAAAACTAAATGAAAAAGAAATTTTTAATGATGAAATCATAATAGGCAATGCAAAACCTTTGAAACTTGACCAGGAATATCTTGCAGATAGAAACACACTTACAATTACATCCCCGAGCGTTGGGTTATTGTTTTGGAAAGTTTATCAATATTCTTTAGAAAATCTTCAGATAACTGCCGATGTAACTGATAAAAGCAGCAGCAAAGCAGCACAGACATTCACTATAAGTAAAGCAGAGAAAAATAATCTTGATACAGTTATATTGTATTTTTATCCTGGATGCGCAATAGATGATGTAAGTAATCTTCAGATAGAATTAAATGACAGAACAATATATGATTCTGTTGCTGACTGCGGAACACGAACATTCGCAGCACTAAATAAAAATTACATTGTTGAAGGAGATAATGAATTAAAATTCTCCACAAAGAAAGGCTCTTATTTGCTTGACAATCTTGAAGTCAAGGTAAAATTAAACAAGCCAGCATATCGAACATATTTCTTTGACATGGATCAGGATTATTTTGAGAGTGAAGCAGCCAGAGCACAATGCGGAAAAGACGACGGAATATGCCCTGCAGGATGCGCAGATACAACTGATGCTGACTGCTGTTATAGAAGCGGAGGATTCTGGTGCGCAATGTCAACAACAAATTCAAACGATAGATGCGTATTCTATGTAGATGCAAGAGACTGCACAAGATGTCCAACAGGATATCATGATAAAAACGGAGATTCTCCTGACAATTGCGAAGGTACATGCGGAGATAACAAAGACGACACATGCCCAAGATCATGCTTGGCAGATTATGATGAAGACTGTTGTTATTCTGCAAATGAAGAAAATTTCTTCTGCAAAGAAGTTCCTTCAACAGGAATAAACGACAGATGCAGAACAGGAATCAGCGGACAGCTTTGCTTGATGTGTCCTTCAGGATTCAAAGATGAAGGAGGTTCTTCACCAGATTCTTGCAGCAGCATAACATCTTACGATGAACTAGAAGATGTCCTGATAAATGATTATGAAACAAAATTAATTGTGTTATTCACAGACGACCTTAACAGAAAAAGAGTAGACATAAATGTCAACGGACACATAGTTTCAATAGATACCGTAGATATAGAATACACAAAAGTAATCAATAGTTATGTAAGAAAAGGTTCAAATTCAATAGAAATAATTCCAAAAGAAGACATAACTATTGCTGAAATGCGAGTAGAGATAAAAGAAATATAGGGTGAGCAACCTGATTATAACAAAAGGTGAGGTAGGTTCTTTATTGTATTAGATAAAATGACAACTGCAAATCCACAACAGCAAAAACCAAGAGGATTTAGAGATACTATGGGGGGTATTTTTGGAGTCTTAAAAAATATCTCTAAACCAGGAATCAATAGATCCAAAGTAGAGATTGGAGCTGCTGTTGCAACTGAAAATCCTGCAGCAATATTGGGTGCAGTTCAAGATTCTGCTGCACAAGAAATTGCATTAAACAGACAGAAAGAAGAGCAAAAAGCTCAGGAAAAATCAGAGAAAGAAAGATTAAAAGCACTCCGTAATTCAGGAAAGAGTGTTGGCGGTCCTGGTGGGGGAAGTTCAGGAGGAGAAGGAAAAGAACCTATACTGATGTGGTTATTATTTTTATTAGCATTAATTATCCATATAGTGGATATGAATACACAATATGATGTGCTTTTTAATTGGCCAATAATGACTGGGTATTTAATAATTTTATTTTTAGGAATGATGGGTATTTTTAAAAAACAATATTCTGATGATGGCTTGTTGTTTGGTGCAGTAATGGCAGGATATTTCTTGCCAAGACTTGTACGTTTACTTTTCATGGATGTAAAATGGCAATTTATAATACTTGGTTTCTTATGTTTTATGCCTATTGTGGCTTTGTTGTTTGTTTGGAAATCTCCCTCTGAAACTAAACTTAAAAAATTAGGAATGCTTTATTTTTATGGTTGGATAATTATTATGTTGATATGGCTTATGATTATGATGGGGCAAAATACTGAATTTAATATGAAAACTTCAGGTGTTGTGCCCATAGACGCAGGAAAATCATTTGCAAAAGGAATATGGGATGCTGGCAAAATATTCGTGGGGGGATTTATGACTCCGATTAATAATCTGATGTGTCCAGAATGCGGTGCAAATGCAGAGGACAATGAGCGAGGAATATATCTCGAAAATTTAAGATCAACTGATTCAACATATTATACTGGGAGTGATGTTTTTGTGCAGGGAAAATTAAGGGCAAAAAACATAAATGGCTCTATAAAAGTAAATACACTTTGTTATGTTCCTGGCGAGAAACAAGGAATAGTTACACCTGCTGCAGTATCTTTGACATATAATGATGAAAATTATCTTGACTGCCAGCTAGGACAGCTTAGTGCAGGTTCAAAAGAAGTTAAATTTGTTTCAAGTTTTGAATATCAGACAGATGCATGGATAACATACACATTCATGGATACAAACACACTTAATGCACTAAATATGCAGAATGATGAATTATATACTAAATTAAATATACCTCGAAAAGCTGTTGCAACATATACAGGAGGTCCTGTTGAAATTGGTTTGCCTCAGTTAAGCCAGCCATTCAGGATAGATCCAAAAGATCCAAATTCTGTGACATATCCTTTTGGTGTTTCTTTAACAAATAAATGGACTCAGGGAAAAATAGTCAAAGGACTTTATTATAGATTAGAAGTTCCAATAACACTTACACTGCAAAACTGCAACAGGAAAATATCAAAATACGAGAAAACAGAGGATGCAAATATATATACATTCAGCATAGATGACGCAAATGTAAGGGAAACATTTGATTCAGTTACCTGCAGAATGTATGTCGATGAAGCAAATGTAGACAAACTTTTAGGCAACGATATAAAATCAATCAAGACATTCAATGCAAAAGTCAGATATTTATATTCAATAGAACAATCAATATATGTTAATATAGAGAAGATATAAGATGGAAAAAAACAATCAAGGTTTCAACGCAGGTAGATTTTATCAATTTCTTCTTATTTTCTCTTTGCTTATCATTGCATTCATTATTTCAGGATGTGGATCAGGAACAACCCAGACAAAATATTATGTTGGATACACAGGAACAACAATAGAGATGATGAAAGCAAATCCAAAAATAGTTTTTGAAGAGGAGCAGTTTACTATTTCTATGTTTGTAAGAAATCTCGGCACATATACAATTCCTGAAAGCACTCCAGGAAAACTTACAGCAAGTTTTGATGAATATTATTTAAGCATAGATGCTGATTCTGCTAAACCAAAATCAATAGTTCTTCATGCGAAAAATCAAGAATATCCTGCAGGAGATGAAGAATATTATGAGTTTGTTTTTGATGCAAAAAAAATAAACAATCTTGCTCTAAAACCAGAGACAACAATAGATTTCGGATTGTGCTATCCTTACAAAACAGAAGTCAGTTTGGCAACATGCATTGATACTAAAATGTCATCTCAGGATGAAAGAACAATGGCCTGCAAAAGCACAACATATACAAACACGATGGGACAGGGAGCACCTTTAGTAATAACAAAAATAATTCCTGAAATGCTTCCGCAAAAAGACAACATAAGACCGCAGTTTAAAATATATATAGAGAATAAAGGCAAAGGATATGTCATAAATAAAGACCCAACAAAAAAATCAGTTGATGAAGTGTGCGGAGCAGGAACATCCAGACCTGATAGCTCTGATTTCAATAAAATAACAGTTAAAGCAACACTTTCAAATAAAGAACTCGAATGTCTTCCTGCTGAGCTAAAACTTGTTGATCAGGAAAGTTATGTCAGATGTTATGTAAAAGAAGAAGATTTAACAGAGTATGGGCGAACGCAGAAAAATTATGTTGCTCCTCTTACAGTCACACTTGATTATGGATATTATGAAATCCAGCATCATGAAATAGAAATAGAAAGAAAACAGGATTTTTTTGAGTCAGATGTATCAAAAGAAGATTGCGGTGCATATCAAATCTGGGATTCATCAAAAAAACAATGCATAAGCTTGTGTGAATTCTGCATAAAAAATCCAACTGATGCAAAATGCCAGAAAAACAAACCCACAACAACATTCCAATTCAATGATAATTTTGCATGTAAATGTTCAAAAATAGATTGTGACAATTTGAAAAATAAAGGACAATGCATCCTTGGGTATTGCCCGGGAACAACATATTGCTGTGATGTTGCACCGATGTGTGATTTCCCACAATCAATATACAACTGCACTCAGCTAAAAACACCATGCAAATATGAAACAACTCCTACTTTGACAGGAACAAAATATGCGTACACATGCTATCAAAATCAAACCAATTACAAAATAGTTAAATATTTTGACACATTTGAATTATGCGACAGGGCTGCAAGAGAAAATTCAGTTGAGACTGAAAAGTGCAATTAAGAAATATACCCAACTAAAAAACATAATATTTATATATCGAGATATTCAAAAATAAGACTAGGTAAAGAAAACCAATAAAGAGGACTTCAAATGAAAAATCATAACAAAATATTTTTAATTTTGGGTGTAGTTATTGCAATAACAACTTTGCTATTCATGACAGGATGTACAACAGGAGGAAGCACAAATAAGCAATACTATAAAGGATATGATAATATAGATATGGAATTTGCTTCTGAAAGTCCTCCAAATATATTTTATTATGATTCTGACAGCAGAGAAAATGAAATCCCTATAATCGTTGAAGTAAAAAATAAAGGAGCATCAGACTCTTATGGTGCATTATACATTTCAGGATATGACCGACACTTTATAAGTCTTGCAGGAGATAAAAAACCAGATTCAGGACATGTTAGAATAACTAACGACGGAATTGATTTTGGGTTTGACATTGGAGGAGTATATGTAGGATTCTCAGGACATTCTGGAGGACAGGGAGTTAATGTGGGTTTTAAAACACCAAATGGAATAAGCTATGGATTTGATTCATTCAGTCAGGGCGGTACAATTAAAGGAATGAATGTAAGAATAAGTGGAAACAGAATAGGTTCTGAGCTGGGAAGATTCACACTTAACATGTTTTCACAATATTTCGGGTACAATTCAATCTTTGCACTTGAAGGAGATACACCAGAAACACCAAATGGAGGAGTGGAAGTTTATGAATTCCCCGCATACATATATGATATACCTGCTTCACTTGAAACATTTCAGCAGCCAATACTTGTAACCGCATGCTTTGATTATGTAACTCATGCAACAACAATGGTCTGCGTTGATCCAAAACCAAATACCAATGTAAAGAAAGTATGCAAGCCAGGCATAACAACCCTTTCAGGAGGACAGGGAGCACCTGTTGCAATAACAAAAATAGAACAGCAGGCAGGTTCTAGGAAAACAGTATTTACAATAAGCATAAAACATCACAGAAAAACAACAGGAGATGATGTGTTTGATTATTACAGCCTTTACAAATGTGATCCTGAATCAGGCCAGATTGTAAAAAGCACAGATAAAAATGTTGTTTATGTCGGCAAAATAACTCTTTCAGGAATACCTTTGCAATGCACGCCAGATAACAGAATAAGATTGGATGCGCAGGGCAATGGAATAATAAGCTGCACAGCATATTTTGATGGTGCAGCAGAAACAGCATACATGTCTCCTATGGAAATTGAATTATGGTATGGCTATTCAAAATCAATACAAAAAACAATAACTATTAAACGAATTTAAATAATTTAAAAAAAAAATTTAAAGGTGATATTATGAAAAAACAATTAACAACAAGCTTTTTGATTATAATTGCTCTTGCATTTACTTTAATTCTCACTGCATGTAGCGGGGAAACCACAACAACAGGAAAAACATTCATAGGAGGGACAGAAGGACTTAAAGCAAGCTTTTTGACAGGAAATCCTCCTACAGCAACAATGGATGGAGGACAGTCAGGTTTTGCAATTGTTTTAAAACTTGAAAACAGAGGAGAATATGACATAAATGCAAACGACGGTTATGTTAAAATAATAGGAATAGAACCATCTCAGTTCAATACAAATTCATTTAAGAAAACATTTATTTCAAATATGGCTGGCGCAAAGATGAATTTTGACGGAAGCGTCAGAAATGGAGAAACATCAACAGTAGAATTCGGAGATTTAAAATATTTGACTTCTGTTCAGGGAGAGATGACTGCAAATATATGGGCAGATGTATGTTATAAATATACAACAAAAATGTCAACACAAGTTTGTGTAAAAAAAGATGCAGCTCAATCATTGTCAGATACAAAAATCTGCGAAATTGAAGGAGAGAAAAATCCCCAGAATTCAGGAGCACCTATTCAGATAACTTCATTAAAAGAATCATTTGCAGGAAGCGGGAAAATAGGAATGGTTATGACAATAAGTCACGTAGGAAATGGAGATGCTTTCTTTAAAGACACAGCATCAGATTGTAATGATGTAGAATCAAACAGCGACAAAGGAAAAGTACATGTTGTTTTCAGCTCTGTTACAATATCAGGAAAACAAATATATCCTCAATGTTCAGGCATGAGTGATTCAAAGTCAGGTTATGACGGCTATGTTAAAATGTACAAGGATGCTTCAGGAAAAGAGACAACAACATTATACTGCACACTTGATGCAAGCTCAACAGACAGCATTTTTGAAGTACCTATAGAAGCAGAACTGACATACAAGTATTTACAACACATAGTAACACCATTAACAATAAGACATGTCGCAAAGTAATTATTTAATTTATTTTTTCTTTTCTTTTTTCAAAATTACAACCAGCAACTATTTAAAATAGAATAAAGTTAAATTAAAAAAGAGGTCAGAAATGTTCTTTAATAAAAATAAAATCAAAATAACAAAAGAGCAGAAAAAAGAATTAATAGACGCTGCTGTAAATGCAAGCAAGAATTCTTATCATCCCATAACGCAAAAAGCAGTCGGTGCAGCAGTCATGAATACAGAAGGAAAAATATTTCAAGGATGCAATATTCAAACAACAATATCTGGGCTTGGAGCATGCGCAGAGCAGTGCGCAATATACCACGCTGTTGCGTGCGGAAGCTATGATTTTTCTGCTGTCGCAGTATCTTTTCCGTCTGAAAAATTCATCAAGCCATGCGGAATGTGCTTGCAGTTGATTGCTGAGTTTGCTCAGGTTGCAGACAAAGACACTTTGATAATCATGATAAATTCTAAATTAAAAACAAAAGAAACATCAATAAACAAAGAATTAAAAGATGCTTATGGTCCTCGTGTTGCAGGGAAGGATATTAAAGATTATGAAAAGAATCATGTTTGATGAATATGTTTCTTAATATAATAAAGCAAGATAAGATTTCTTAACAAAAACCTTATAAATTACCTTAATTATCTATCATCATGGCAGATAAGAAACAGAATAAGGATGATGTAAAGGAAATAGGAATAACTGCAAAGAAATCAGAAGATTTCTCAGAGTGGTATACTCAAGTTATAATTAAAGCAGAGATGATAGAATATGGTCCTGTTTCAGGATGCATGATTATAAGACCTTACGGATATGCAATATGGGAAAAGATACAAGCATATTTTGACAAAGCAATAAAAGAAATGGGTGTTAAAAATGCATATTTTCCTATGTTGATTCCAGAAAGTTTATTGACAAAAGAAAAAGAACACGTAGAGGGATTTTCGCCAGAAGTTGCATGGGTAACAATGGGAGGAAGCACAGAACTTCCAGAAAGACTTGCCATAAGACCAACATCAGAAACAATAATGTATGATTCTTATAAAAAATGGATAAGATCTTGGAGAGATTTGCCGTTAAGATTGAATCAATGGGCAAACATTGTAAGATGGGAATTCAAACATCCTGTTCCATTTTTAAGGACAAGGGAATTTTTATGGCAGGAAGGCCACACTGTTTTTGCAACAAAAAAAGAAGCAGAAGACGAAGTTGTTGAAATATTAGACTTATACCAAAAAATGCACGAGGAATTACTAGGGTTTCCAGTATTAAAAGGAATAAAATCAGATAGCGAGAAATTTGCAGGTGCTGTTTACACAACATCTGTTGAAACATTATTTCCTAATGGAAAAGCAATACAAGTTGCAACATCACATTTACTCGGGCAGAAATTTTCAAAAGCATTTGACATATCATTTTTAGATGAAAATGGAGAAAAACAATATGGGTGGCAAAATTCCTGGGGATTTGCAACAAGAAGCATAGGTATTATGTTAGGTATTCATGGAGATGACAAAGGGCTTGTTCTTCCTCCGAGAATCGCACCAATTCAAGTCGTAATTGTTCCAATCATATTCGATGATACAAAAGATAAAGTATTAGCAAGATGTAAAGAAATAAAAAAACATTTTGAAGATAATAATATTTCTGTATATCTTGATAATTCTGATTACAAACCAGGATGGAAATTCAATCAATGGGAAATGAAAGGAGTTCCTGTAAGAATTGAATTCGGACCAAAAGATCTTGCTAACGAGCAGTGTGTTGTTGCAAGAAGAGACAATGGGAAAAAAGAAATTATAAAATTAAATACATTGACACATAAAGTAAAGGAAGTTTTAGAAGACATACAAAATAACCTGTTCTATAAAGCAAAAGAATTCTTGGAAAGTTCAATAATAGAAGTAAAAGACATGGATGAATTTGCAAAAGAAATCGAAAAAAAGAAAATAGTCTTTGCACCTTTTTGCGATAATGCTGAATGCGAAGCAATAATAAAAGAAAAAACAGGCGCAAAATCATTAAATTCTCCTCTTAATCAACCAGAAGGACAGAAATTAAAATGCATTTCATGCACAGCAGAAACAAATAAGAAATTCTATTTCGGAAAGAGTTATTAAATATTAGCCGGAAGCTCTTTAATAGACTATATTTAGGCACTAAAAATAATTCTAAAAACTTACTAATAAAATATCCTTGCATATTCATTTTTAAATGAAAACCCATCTTTACTACGATATAATTTTAAAAATAAGTAAGATTTATAAATAAGTAATATTATACACTATCTTGTTTGTGGTATAGAGGGGTGAGAGAGAGGATTTAGATGAAAAAGAAGACTATCAAAAAAACACTTTACTTTTTAAAATCACTTCTGGCTGGAGCAATCGGCACAGCAATATTCTTTTTGCTTGCAATTTTTTCATTTGCACTTGTAAAAATAATTTATTTCATATTTGGAAATGACTTGCTTATATCGAAATATAATATAACTCTTGTTTTTGCTATCTTTATGATATTTGGTTTCATATACGGCATAAATTGCTTTGTAAGACGAAATCATTTTTATAATATTTTTAAAGTTAGCTGGACAGATTTAATGATAGATGGAGTATTGTCTTTGCTTTTTTCATTTGTAATATTTTTATTATTTAAACATTCTTTTAAGCTTCAATTCACATACAAAGGATATATACTTTTATTTGCACTCCTGTTTGTTTTGTTTTATGTATTTTCAGCTGTGTTCTTAAAATTATATGAATGTATTAAAAAACCGAAAAAAACAAAATATAAAAAATCAATGTGGTTCTATGCAGTTGCATTTAATCCTCTTTTTGTTTTGGCATATTTATTTTTATTTGGGTTGGTTGTATATAATGCATTTTTCATACCTTGCAATGTAACTGTTGCAGGTGTTGATACAAACATCTATACTGCTAATACAGCAGGTCTTGAAATAAAATCAGGTGAAATTATTCTTTCTATAGATGGAACTGAAATTAATTCATTGCAGGATGTCAGAGCATACATAGATTCTTTGGATGTCACAAAAGAAGTTCTTGTAGAAACAAACAAAAAAATGTATTACATCAAGACATACAAAGATGAAGACGGAGAAAGACATATTGGACTTACATTAACTCAGCAAATCTGCAAGAAAGATTATTAGATTTTATTTTTTAATATTTATTCTTTATCTTCTTTTTTCCTTCTTTTAGGTTTTTCTTCTCTCATTAAGAAAGATTTTCTTTTTGCGTATTGAACAGGATTTTTTATCCTTTGACATAGATTATCTGGTATGCAGAAACCTAAATCTTTGAAATATCCTGTATTTCCGCAGTTAGGAGGAAGAATTTTCTCTTTTTGCTGTTTATGATAACGAAGCTGTCCTTTTATGTAGACTTCTTTAAGAGGTTCTGGATTTCTTTCATTCCAATTTGTTATCCATTCTTCTATTTTATCGTGATCCCAGTTGCAGCTTGAAAGAAAGTTTGCTAAAATAAATACTGCTCGTTTCTTTCCATCTTCTAATCCGGCAGATATCTTCTTTATGCACGGAGGGAAAAGTTCTTCTGGAACAACTTCTTCAATAGCATTTAAATTTTCTGATGTGATTTGAGTTTTGTTTCTTGTGAATTTTTTAGTTATTTCTGCATTTTGCTCTTTTATTTTTTCAGATGTAAATTCAAATGCTTTTTCAAACAGAAAAGAGGCTTCTCCTGGTTTGGCTTCATCTCTTTTCATATATTTATATGGCTTGAAATTTTTTACATCCGCTTCTTTTTTTTCAAAATTAAGAATGTGTTTTATGTCGAAAGGCACAGAGACAAATCCTGTTTTTTCGTGCAGAGAGTAAGGCATTCTGTAAAGATGCCTTGAACTGATTAATATTGTATCGACAGCAACTATGCTTGAAATATCAAATACTCTTTTCACCTTGTTTGAACCGCATAAGCAAAGAGATTTTTTAATTTCATGTTTTTCCATTATTTTTTTGCATTTAGGGCAAGTCATGAATGTTTTATCTGTATCTGTTTGCTCGAAAACTCTTGTTTCGCATAATGGGCAGACAAATTCAAGTTTATTTTTCTGTTTTTCACTTATTTCTCTATTGCATTTCTCGCATTTTATTTTTATGAAATCTTCTTTTAATTTTCCCGTATCTTCCATTAGTTTTTTATACGGAACTTTTATTTTTCCGAATATTATTTTGTCTTCTTGAGGATTAATTAAATTTTTATTTATGTAATATAAAAGATATTCTGCAAGTTTTCTTGGTCCTTCTGGAAATAATGTTTTTGTTTCTATGTTGTTTATTTTTTTAGGAAATGCTTCGAAAGGAACAGCAATATGAAATCCTTTGCTTCCTGAAAATTTTACAGTTACGCAGTTTATTTTATGGTCTTTAAGAGCTTTTATGAAAAGATATGCTGTTAATTTTGAGAAAGACCAGTAAGGACAATCTATATCAAGTATTAAATCCCATCCAATTCTCATTTCATCAAGCTCTTTTCTTTTAAGATTAGGATTTAACTGCTGAGGGTTCTGCCATATTTCCTCAGAACAATGAAATGATGTTACACCTTGCTTTGCAAACTCCATTATGTCATTTTCATAGCTTAAAGCATCAGGTCTTTTACCGAAAAAATCATTAAATCTTGCAGCAATTTCTTTATTCTGCGCATAATCCAGAAGTAATTTTTGCACATCTTTTCTCTTGTAATATGGAAGTGTTTGAGGTAATGTAAGCATAACTAGAATATTATTGATTGATTTAAATAGATTGTGGGTGGATGGCCAGTGAAGTTTTCTCAAACAAAATACAAGAATAAACGACTTTGCGCGGAAATTAGTTGGCTTTAGTCAATTTAGAAAAATAAGCTATTT
>CAZSEK010000006.1:0-27134 GCA_964605945.1 uncultured Methanosarcinales archaeon | reverse complement strand
TCAATTCCTCCCAATTTTCAAAAATTGGGTATCCTTGAGACAGATGTAATGAAATTAAAATTATTTACACAACCAAGTTGTCCAAAATGTCCGGCAGCAAAAGAACTTGTAAAAAAAATCGAACATAAAGTTAATGTTGAACATCACAACATACAAACCGAAGATGGTTTAGCAGAAGCATTAGGCTATGGAATAATGTCCACACCTTCAATTGTTATTGTAGATAAAGATGATGATGTTTTAGGTGATTGGAGAGCAGAACTTCCAAGTTTAGATGAGTTAAATACCATTCTGAAATAAATGAAAGACCTGCACATAAAAGGAGTTCAGAAAAGTTCTTTAATAGATTATCCTGGGAAGATATCTGCAATTGTTTTCTTAAGCAGATGTAATTTTAGATGTCCTTACTGCCATAATCCTGAATTGATATTTAATGAACAGGATTTTCCTGATATTTCTGAAGAAGAATTTTTTGTTTTCCTGAAAAAACAAAAAAAATGGATTGATGGGGTCTGCATAACAGGAGGAGAGCCTGCATTGCATCCTGGATTAATAGATTTCATGAAAAAAATAAAAGAAACAGGTCTTTTAGTGAAATTAGATACAAACGGAACAATCCCACAAGTGATTGAAGAAGCAGTAAAAGAAAAATGCGTTGATTTTATCGCCATGGATATAAAAAATTCTCTTGACAGATATGATGAAACAACAAATTCAAAATTAAATAAAACAATTATTGATAATATAAAAAGCTCAGTGGACTTGATTATGAAATACGGCGATGAAAGTATGAAAGATAAAAAAATAGATTATGAATTCAGGACGACAGTTCTTCCAAAATTTCATTCAAAAGAAGAGTTTGAAAAAATATCAAATTGGCTGAAAGGAGCAAAGAAATACACAATTCAGCAGTTCCATGTTCGGGATGATTTGATTGACAATTCTTTAAAAGATGAAAAAACATTCCTAACAAATGAATTGGAAGAATTCAAAAAAATTCTGGAAAAAAACATAAAGAATGTTGAAATAAGAAATTAGATTAAGATGAAAACACAATATATTATTTTACTTTTTCAATCTGTTCTCGATGAATTCTTTGTCGACAAAAATATAGCTTCCTTCTGTTAAAGGGGTATTATTTATTTTTAATTCATCCAAATTAATATTTCCTATAGAAATTCTTTTTAGTTTCACAACTTCGTTGTTTATTGATTCAAAAATCCTTCTGATTTCTCTTTTTTTGCCTTCTGAAATTTTTATCATAAGATTTTTTCTATTTTGCTTGTTCAAAGTTATTTTGAATGGCCTTGTTTTATATTTATATGTTCGTCCGTTTTCTTCCATTGTTATTGTCACACCAGATTCTATGGATTTTATTATTTTTTCATCAAGAGGAGATTCTAATACGACAGAATATGTTTTTTCGATTTTATTTTCGGGATTTGTTATTTTATAGCTTAGCTCTCCATCATTTGTCAATATGAGCAATCCTGATGTATCTTCATCTAATCTTCCAATACAAAATAGGGTTTTCTTTTCTTCTACAGTTAATTTTTTATTTGCATCAATATTTTTATCATCTATTTTAATTAATTCAAAAATGCTTTTTTTCCGCCGTTTAATGTCTTCTTCCATTAATTTTGATGAAAGATAATTTTCAGGTTTGTTGACAAGAATGTATATTTTTTTCTTGACTGCACCTATTTTTTTCCCATTATAGAAAATAGATTCACTATTTGGATTGAATTGATAATCTCTGTTTGTGATTATTTTTTCTTTCCCATGTTGATTAATTAATTTTATTCTTGAACTTTTTATAGCGTCTATGATTTTTGATTTATTCTGGAATAATCCTGTCTTGCTTAAAAATTGATGCAATCTTGTTTTTGTCATTTTATTTTTTAGTTTATTATGTTTGATTTATTATTTAGTTAATCTTCTTCATCAATTTCATCATCGGGTTCATTTAGTTGAGCTAATCTCTTCCTATTTTCTGTTTTGAATGGATGAAGCATTGCTTTCTGCAGTTTCTTTTCAGTATATGCATAAGGTACATAAACTTTTTCATTTGTGAATGGATGGATGCTTGTCCAATAGATGCAGCTGCTTAAAGTCATGGGTGTTGGTGTAAAAACTTGGACTTGGTCAACTTCTCCAAAGTCTTCAATGAATGCTTTTAATTCTTTCATTTCTTTTATCGAACATCCTGGATGAGCAGCCATGAAATAAGGAAGAACCTGCACGTTAATATTTTCTTTCTTAAGTTTTGATTGTGTTTTTTTGAACAATGCAAGGAATTTTATCCATTCTGTTTTGGAGCCTTTGTTCATTATTCTTAAAACCTCATTATTGACATGCTCTGGAGCGACTTTCAATCTTCCTGAAATATTGTTTTTGCATAGTTCATACAGGAATTTTTCTCGTTCTTCCTCGTCTAATTTATTTATTAATTCAAGGCGCAGACCGCTTCTTACATAAACTTTTTTTACACCAGGAATTTTGTCTGCTTCTTTTAATAATTCAGAATATTTATTTGAATTTTTTTTAAGCGTGTTGTTTTTCATAGTCTCACAGTTCAGGCAGCTTTTCATGTTGTCTTTGCATCCTGCGCATTCTAATCCATACATATTTGCAGAGGGACCTCCTAAATCATCAATAAATCCTTTGAAATCAGGGTGTTTTACCAAAAGTTTTATTTCTTTTAAAATAGATTCTTTAGATTTTGATTGTATGATTTTTCCCTGATGAAAAAACAGTGAGCAGAATGCGCATTTGCCGAAACATCCTCTGTGAGATAGGACAGAAAATCTTACTGATTCCAATGCAGGAATATATGCAGAATCCTTAGATAGTTTTCTTGTGAATGGAAGTTCATAGACATAATCAAGCTCTTTTGTTGTCAGAATTTTCATCGGATTTTGGATTATATAAAATTCTGATTTGTCATCTTGTTTTTGCGCAATAAATTCATTTAAATTGTTGTTTTCATAAAATATTTTGAATGCTTCATTGAATTTTAATTTTGAATCTTTATCTTCGCCTTTTATTTTGTCAAAACTAGGAAGTATTTTCATGATTTTGACGTCTGCAGGAAGTGTTTTTGATTTATAGCAGGTATTTTTAACATCAACTATTTCATTTACTTTTTTGCCTTTTTTTATTTTTTCTGCAATTTCCAAAATAGCATACTCTGACATTCCATAACATAATATTTCTGCTCTTGAATCTGCTAAAATAGATTTTCTTATTGCATTGTCCCAATAATCATAATGTGTGAATCTTCGAAGCGATGCTTCTATACCCCCTATAATAATAGGAATTTTTTCATTATTGATGTTCGTTTCATTTTTGAAAAATTCTTTTATTCTGTTGCAATAAACAGTTATTGCTCTGTCAGGTCTTTTGCCTGCAATTCCTTCAGGAGAATAATAATCTTTTTCTCGCAATTTTTTCATAGGCGTATAATTTGCGAGCATGCTGTCAAGATTTCCTGCTGTTACGCCAAAGAATAATTTTGGTTTTCCGAATTTTGTAAAATCTGCTTTTGACTGGTCCTGATATTTTCCCGATCTCCATTCAGGTTGTTCGATAACTGCGACAGAAAATCCTTTTGATTCAAGAAATCTTTTTATCAGTGCAGCTCCAAAATAAGGATGATCTATGTATGCATCTCCAGATATCAAGATTATGTCATATTGTGATTTCATATTAATATGAAAATAAAGCACATTAAAAAGTTAATGAAAATCAATAACTATAAAAAGGCATTATAATAGTATAGTCTAAAGAGGTGTTTGATGAGTTTAAGAAATAGTTTAATTGGCTTAAGAAATATGCTGAAAATTTTAATTGTTATCGCATTGATTTTCTCTATTGTAGGATTTGCAGAAGCCATACCTGGAGAAAAATTCTATGGATATATTGACAATGCGTATTCAGGAGTTCTGAAAATAAAAGTTCCTTCAAGAGGAGATATAACTTTAGTTCAGACAGATATAGAGGAGTTTTACGAATCAGATTATTTTTCAGGCAGATATGGATTTAAGAACATTTTGATTGTTTATAACTGCCAATCTTCTATTGCAAACAGCTTAAATTGTGCATATGAAGGTGAAAAGCTTTATTTTTACATCAATAATCAATTTGTAGGTCAGACTGTTTTCAAAAACAATATTGAAACAAGACTTGATTTTAACTATTCTTCAAATCCAAGAATTTCTTTGGATGTTCCAGTCATAGCATATATAGGACAGAATGTTGAAATATCTGCTGAAATTAAAGACGGCATAAAACCTTATTATATATCAAAATTCGAATGTTATGGAAACATAATATACAGCACACAAGGTATGTATGGAACATCAACCAGTGCTGCAACGCTTTCTGAAACTCCTAAACTCGTGTGTCGATACGACAAAGAAGGGGATTATTTTGTCTACATAAAAGGTTTTGACTCATATAATAATGAATTTTATGTATCTGAGCCGATAAAGATAATATTGCCTGAATTGAATGGTGGTGCAAGTTCATGTATTTCTAACTGGGACTGCGATGAATTCAGCGAATGTGCAATTAATAATTTTAAAACAAGAACATGCAGGGATCTTGAGCAGTGCGGTGATGAATCAACAATACCTCTTGAAAAAATATTTTGCAAATATTCTTCTGAATGCTCATCAAACTGGAAATGCACAGAATGGGCAGACTGTTATGAAGGCAAAAAAACAAGAACATGCACGGATTTAAATTACTGCAACAAGAAAAAACCTGCTGTGGAAAAAGAATGCGGAGTAAGTTTGAGTCCTGTTTTGGAAGCACCTGATACAGAGATAGTCGAAAGAGAAAAAGTAAGTCCTGTGACATGGATAATGGCTATTTTGATTATTTTAGTGGGCAGTACTGCTGCATTTCAAAAAACAAAACATTCATTAGAAAAACATAAAATCAAAAAAAACTAAAAAGAAAAACTAAATCAATAATTAAAATCAATAAAAAATAAATCAACAATTAATACATCTGTAATATAATCACAATAAAAACAACCAACAATCAATAAAATTAAAAAATCAACAAAACACAATGGCTAAAAAACAACAAACAAACAAAGAAGCAATCAATAAACAGCAAATTAACAAACACCTGGAAAATAAAAAAGTAAGCCAAAAAACAATTAAATTATTATCTTTGTTTGCTTTAATAATGGTCATAGCCAATTTATTATTATTTTCTTTTCAGGTATATTCTGAAGTGATTTTTTGGGCAGTCATAATCTTAATTGCAATTTTTGCATTCCCTGTATTAAATTCAATTAAAAGCAAACAGATAGGATAATTCTTGAATAAATAATATTAAATAAACGAATAACAACTAAATAAACAAATGACTAATAACTTCTCCTTAAATCTTCTTAAATAAATAACATTTTTAAAACACGTTGTTTTAATGCAGGTATGGGAAAGAATAAGGGTAAAGGAAAAGAAGAAAACACAGATAAAACTATGGATAAACAAAGAGAGGAAAACACAGATAAAACTATGGATAAACAAAGAGAGAAAAACACAGATAAAACTATGGATAAACACACAAACAAGAATATAACTAAGCACATCAAACCAAAAAGTCCCACACATCTTAAATATACTTCTTCTAAATATACAACCATATATATACTATCTGTAGTAAGCATATTGTGCATAATATTGTTGTCATTCTTATTACTGAAATTCTATTTTTTATCTGGATTTGACCTTAGTATAAAAGCAAATCCTTACCAGAAATCTTTGTATTTATATCATAATCAGCAGGAGAATGTTGTTTTCACTCTGTCAAAGCCGAATAATTTTATATGTAATACGAAATGCGATTTTTACATTTTTGATTCTGAGAAAAACCAGATAATCATGAACAGCTCTGCAAAAACAAAAGATGGATTCTCATTTAATTATTCATTCCATGCACCCTCTAAAGGTAAAGGCCAGAAAATATACAATGTGAATTTTAAATGCAGCAATCTATTTTCGCTCATCTGCCCAACAAACGAAAAATCCATCTATGCAACTTCTTTAGTTATATTAAATTATGATTTGTCTCCAGAAGAAAAAAATTCAAGTGCAATAGCAAAACAACAGCTAGAAGAAGATATTGCTCTTTTTTCTGAATTTGACTTAGCAAATCAAAAAAACAACATTATTTTCAACTATTTAAATGACAAAATAAATTTTAATAGTTATTCTAATGAAGAAGGCAGTAACATATATTCCAGCAACACAAACAACAATTTAAATTATGTTCAAATAAATGGCTCTTTAACTCAATTAGTTGGTTTATGGGATATTGAAGATTATGCTTTAATTAATGAACAAACACCTAGTTTACATGAATCTCTTTTGACTTATTCTGCAGAAGAAAACTCATTTGATTTGCAAATGAATGGTCTATTGTTAAAACACAATATTTTTGCAAAAGTTCTTATTGATAAAAATGAAAATATTTTGGATTTTTCAAAAGTTGTTTTATCAAACCTTAATAATATTTTATTAAGAGACGAATTTTATATTTCTTATGTTAACATTAACAAGCTAAATCATATTTTTAATTCATTGAATTTTACAAGTTATGATGCATTAACAGACGAACTTCATATTTTAAATCCTCAAATTGAATTTTCTCAATTGATTTCTTTGGATGAACAATATTCTTTAATAAATTCAGGTTCTGAAAAAATAAACACAGAATATTCAATGCTTTGCGCAGTAAAAGGATACTGTCCTGCTAAAAAAGTGTTGCCTGAATATGTTTTTTATTCTGAATTAAACCAGATAAAAAATAATACTCAGAGTTCAGATAAAATATGTTTAGACATAACTTTATTATCTAAAGTTCAAAAAAGTGCAGATATGGATTTTGCCTATGCATATTACACTCTTCATTATCCTCTCGAAACAACATATGAAAATCAGACAATAAATAAAACCAATGTTGTTGCTTTCTTATATGCTGAACTGGATATGGAAGATTATCTGAATAATCAGGAATTTTTAAAATTAATCAATATATTAAAAGCTGATGAATATGCAAAGCTGCAGAACAAAGAAATAAACAGACAAAATAATTTGTCATATATTTATAATCAAAAAATAAATGAGTTTAATTCTGTTGACATTTATAATTATACATCTATTGATTCTTCTGTTAATTTGTCTATTGATTCATCTATGGCATCATCTATTGTTGATTCTTCTATTAATTCATCAATTAACTTGTCAATTAATTCATCCATTAACATAGACAGCAAATATTGTTATAAGCTAATAGATTATTTTAATTCATTGAATAATTCACAAAGCCAAGATAATTTTTATAGACGAGAATTTATTTTAAATCATGTTTTTGAATATTGCTCTGGCATAAATAAAACTATCTATAATACCACCATCCACAACAATAATTACATACTGTCGCAGTTTGAACTTCAGGAGAATGTGGCTGATGATAATTATATACATATAAATATTAACAGATCTGATGAATTGAGCAATCTATCTTTAGATTTTATAAAACTTGCAATAATATCCAACAACACAATACCCACACATAATTATTTTGAAAATAAATGCTTACTTAAATATCCTGAAGACATGCAAGAGAATTATTCTTTAGTAAGTCAGTCAATATATTCTTTGAAAAATTCAAATATTTCTGCAGTTATTGTTCCTGATGTATTAATAAATAATATTCTTTCCCGGGTTAATCTATCCTTGAAAGAACATAAACCTATGTGCTGTGTTTTTGGTGTCTGTAAAGTGTGCTGTAATGAGACTTCCTGTTCAAATGATTCTTTATCTTATTCAGTAATATTTGTGCATGGTCATGCTGCCAACAAAGCACAATCTCCACACTATTCGTTAAATGTATTCGATAAATTGCAGAATATTTTGCAGAATGAAGGGTATCTTAATGCAGGAATGATTCTTCCTGATGACAGTTATTCTGAAGTATCTAAAGGAGAGTGGGGAAAATCAGGATTGCCTATTGAAGTTAAATTCACATATTATTTGGATGTTTATGATGAGAATGGAACAATCATTGATATAGTGAAGAATTCAGAGTATATTGAGAATTATTCAGTGAGATTGAACAGAGCAATTGAGCTATTAAAATACAGGACAGGAAAAAATAAAGTTAATATTTTTGCGCATTCGATGGGCGGGCTTGTTGCAAGAGAATATATCCGAGAGTTTGGGGATGACTCTGTAAATAAAATCGTTATGTTTGGAACACCTAATTACGGCATCATTGGGCAGACAGAAAGATTATGTCCTGTTCTTGGTGAAACTAAAGAATGTGTTCAAATAACGCAAGGAAGTGATTTTTTAAATAGATTAAATGCACATGATTTTGAAAATACTGAAAACACACCAGTAACGACAAAATATTACACAATTATAGGAACAGGATGTGATACTTCAGGATTTGACGGAGACGGAATTGTTCCTGCAAAAAATGTAAATCTCAGCTATTCCAAAAATTATTATGTTAAAGGTGTGTGTGATGATTGGTTTAATCCCTTGCATGGGCAGATGTTAGAGCAAATTGATGGACGTTATAATCAAACTTATGAATATATAAAAGAAATACTGATAGATTAATATGCAAAAAAAATAAATAGATTAAATAATAAAAAAATTATTAAACTAAACAATAAAAATAAATAATAACAAAATAATAAATAAAAATAATTAAACTATAAAATGATAATAACAATAACAGGAACACCGGGGGCAGGAAAAACATATTTTGCAAAAAAACTTGCGAAACTGCTCAGATTTAAGCACATCGAATTAAATAAAATAATAAAAAGCAATAAATGGTATGATTCTTACGACAAGAAGGACAAAACATTTGATGTTGATGTTAAAAAATTAAAGAAAAATTTGAGAGTATTAATAGATAAAAAATATAAAAACAAAAAAATAATTATTGACAGCCACTTAAGTCATTTCATAAAAGCAGATATATGTTTTGTTGTTAAAACTGATCTGAAAACATTAAGGAAAAGACTTGAAGCAAGAAAATATTCTGAAAAGAAAATAAGAGACAATCTGGAAGCAGAAATATTTGATGTTTGCTATGAAGAAGCAAAAGATTTAAATAAAAATGTGCTCATAGTTAATAATTAAGAACTTATTGACATGAGAAAGGATTAAACACAAATTATTAACACAAATTATTAAAATGGAAATATCATTAAAATGGAAATAATCGAGACAACAACACTGCAGGCATGGAAGAGTGCATTAAGCCACATAAAGAGTTCAGGAGAAGATTTTATAGACCACGATGACAGAACCTGCAGAGAGGTATTGAACCTGAACATAACAGTAAATGATCCAAAAAAAGATTTTGAGAAACCAATAGATATGATGCAGGAATTTGAATGGGTGTATCCTGCAAAAGAAGAGCTTTCTTCAATAATACTCAACAAGACTCCTTCAGCAGCATACGAATACACATATGGTCCAAGAATATTTAATTATGCAAATCAGATAGACCAGATAAACAGCTTTATTATTCCTTTGCTGAAAAAAGACCCTTCATCAAGAAGAGCAATATTGTCTTTGTTCAATCCTGTTACAGATTCAAATAATGTGTCTAAAAATATGACAAGTCTGCTGTTCATATATTTTAAAATAAAAAACAACAAGCTTGAACTTACATGCTTCATAAGAAGCAATGATTTTTTCATAGGGTGGCCAGGAAATATTTATCAGATATTTGTTTTGCAGAAATATACTGCAGAAAAATTGAATATAGACACAGGTGCATTGACAACTATTTCCTGTTCAGCGCACATATTTCATGAACATTTTGAATATATAGATTCAATAATTAAGAAATAAATAATAAACAATAAACAAAAGAGAGTAAATATAATATAAAACCACACACAATTATAAATAATAATAGAAAAATAATGATTATATTGAGGACAATATGAAAACCAGAAAACAACATTCCCATCGGAAAAAACAGAACGGATTTCTAATTTTTCTCAAGATAGTTCTTTGGCCTTTTAAGATTTTATTTAAATTGGTGTATTGGATTTTAAGAGGAATTTGGTTTTTGTTGGAAAATCTGTTTTTGTTGTTTAAAAGAAAGCACGAATATGCCCGAGCAAAAAAAGGTATGGCTCACGATAAAGACGCTCATTATTCTCCTTTTGTAGTTATAGAATCTATAAAAGGAACTCCTTCAAACTTTGAAAATTTTTTGATTAAAAACCAAAGCACAATAGGAATCATCCTCGGTGCAAGAGGCTCTGGTAAAAGTGCATTTGGTTTGAAGCTTCTTGAAAATATTCATGCAAAACAAGATCAACAAATAGCACAAAGCAATAAGATAACACAAAAAAACATAAAAAAGTTTTTTACAATGGGGTTTAAACCTAATGATCTGCCTGACTGGATAAATGTTGCGAAATCAATTGATGAAATTGAGAATAATTCTTATGTATTAATTGATGAAGGGGGCATATTGTTTAGTTCAAGAAAAGCATTCAGCAATGCAAACCAGCTTCTTTCAGAGCTTTTGCTTGTTGCAAGACACAAAGATTTAAGTGTTATGTTTATATCCCAGAATTCATCTAATCTTGAGATAAATGCAATAAGGCAGACAGATTATCTTATATTAAAGCCTTCGTCTCTTCTTCAGTTGGATTTTGAAAGGAAAAAAATAAAAGACATATATTTGCAGGCAATGGCGGGGTTCTCTAAATACAAGAATACAAAAGGGCTTACATTCATTTATTCTGATCAATTCAACGGGTTTATAACAAATGAACTTCCTTCTTTCTGGACAACAGGAATCAGCAAAAGCTTTTCTGGTAAAAAGAAAGAATAAAAAGAAGAAGAAAGAATAAAAAAAATAATACAAGCTAAGCAGAAACAACAAACAGAGAAAACCCCATAAAAACAGAAAACCAGTACAAAAACAAAATAAAGCAAAAAATTATTAAACTAATCCTGCTTTTACTTATTATGTGCTTATCAATACCCGGTCTTGTAGTGAAGATCTCTGGAAAAAACAAAGAAGATGTCGTGGTTGATTATAGTTCTGAAAAGAGAGAAGTAAAAAACATCCTTCTAAAAAATCTTAAAGTCGGAGATTATGTTATTGTAAGCAATAAAATAGTTATTGAAATTGTTCCTGCGAAAAAAGCAGAAGCGCAACTAAAGGAACTAAAAAAATTAGAGAAGAAGTAAACTAAGAAGAATACTTAAAATGACTATTGATGATAAAATGAAAAACATAACAAATATTCCTGAAACTCCGGGAAGATTAGTTATGAAGTATGGTATTTTAGGTCATTGTAAAAAATTAGACTCTGAGTTTCAAGAAAAAATACTCACAAAATTTTACTCTGGGGCGAATTTTACTAGAAAAGAATTAGAAAAAATATTTCCAAATGCCATATCAAGAATTAAAAAATGGTCTATCGAAGGTGTAAGGGATTATTTTATCAAAGAACACAATAAATATGCAAAACAAGAATCATGTAAAGTCAATATTTACGAAGTATTTGAATATGAAAAAAGAACAGATGTTGTTGTTGTTCATCAGCATGGAAAAGAATTAAAGTTTATCAACGAATATGGCCTGCATTTAAAAAAAGGATACAAAATATCAACTCATTTGGGAAAAATAATAGAAATTCTTCCAAAAAATTATAATTAATCTAAATAAATATATAAAACAAAACACAAATAATCTAAATATTTATTTTATCTAATCCTCAACATCAACTGAAACAACATTTATCTCGTTTCCAGAAACAATCTGAGGAATATTGTTGCATTCAGGACAGACAAAGATTGTTGTGGCATGTTTTTTCTCAAGAATTTTTGGTCGTCCTTCAAAACCACAAGAGCATTTAACAACACTTTCTATTTCAACAACATCATAAATGCATTCTTTATTGATTAATTTTAAAGCATCTAATAAATCAGAAGGAGGTATGTCTGCAATCTCACCCATTTCGATATGTATTGAGTTTATTTTTTTTCCTAAAGCAGCATTCTCTGCTGTATCTATTATGTTTTTTGCTATTGTAAATTCATGCATTTTATGTGTTGTTATTGTTGTGTTGTTAATGCAACACTTGTTTTTTATGGCATCTCCTGTGCCTTGAATCCAATTGTATTGTTATATGTTCCTGACTGTTGTGCACTTGGAACATTCAGATAAAATTTGAAATAAGCATAGTCGCTGTCAGACATATTTGATGCAACTAACTGGTATGTTGTTGATAATTCATTACAGGCTGTTCCAGGAACTGTACTATTTGTTGAATTATAGCAGTATGTTTCATTCTGCAGACCGATTGTATTTGCTCCTAATGTTAACTCTCCCCATCCTTTGATATATAAATCTGCTTTGCATGTTCCTGTTATTGTAACAGATGCAGAATATTCTGTTGGATTTGTTGCATTGTTGCCTGATGCATTTAAATTTGTTGAAGGAAGATTCTCAACAGACCAGTTTATTCCTGAAAGAAGTGTCGGCGATAATGTTAAATCTATTGAACATAATAAGAGGGTAATATTTCTTGTTTCTGTGTTGTTACAATTATCTGCATTATCACATGCAGTTGCATTGAAATAATATATCCCGTCTAAAAGTCCTGTGAAATTTGAAAATAACGGACTTGTTGTTGAATTGGTTGTATTGATTAATGCATTTGTTGAATTGTATAAATTTATAGTTATGTTATTTAATCCACCTCCTACATCTGTTGCAGTTACATTTATCTGGATGTAATTTCTATTGACTGTTGTTCCTGAAGTTTCTGTTGGCAGCGTGAAGTTTATATCAGGCATTGTTATATTCTTTTCAACTTTGAAGAATGCTGTCTCTGTTTTTCCTATTGATGCTGCAAATATAGTTGTATTGTCTGCATTTCTCTGAACCTGCGTACTATTCATAAACAAATCCCAGTTGTTTCCGTCTGTTGAATTATAAACATAAGCTCCATCTGCAATCGCTCTTATCAAGAAATAAACAGTTTCATTTGCATTTCCCCAATTAGAGTTTCCTGTTATGTTAAAGATTGTTTGATATTGATTGCTTGAGTTTATTTCATAAATAAATTCTTTTTCAAGGAAAGATGCTGAAGCGCAGCTGCTTACACAGGATAAAGATGCAGGATTTGTAAATAATAAAAATAAATTCTGGACAGGTGCATAGCTTGTTCCAGAGCCGAAATAATAAATACCAGCAACAATATCAAAATCAGTGTAAGTGCCTACATTAGATTTATATTCATATTCATAGACAACATAATCAGTTCCTGTGGGTTCAGTATCATAAGCATAGTCTGCATAGCTGTAAGAAGCATTTTGAATAAGTCTTTTTCTCAAAACCTGTCCATAAAGTAGCCCGTTGGTTTCATTGCTATACCATGAAGCCCAGGTGTATGCTGTTGTTGATGTGTCAAATGTGTCGTAGCCTGTTGATACTGCTGATACTGATGTATCTGAAGCAGAAACTGATTTTTCTCCATAAGCATATCTTAATCCATATGAATCCTGCCCGGCAGCTGTATTCATATCCTTAGTGTAAGCATATGTTAAAAATCCATCATTTGCTGTTCCAGCATAATTTATGAACTGCGTTCTTGAAACAAGATAATTATCATAAGCATACCAAATTAATTTTTTATCAGATCTTATATTGGATGTTATTTTTGTCCTGAACGAACCTGTTTCATCTGTTGTTGTTGAAGGAGAAATTCTATCAGCGCCTAGATAAGCAGGAGTTGCATCAGCAAATGAACCTATTATGAGACAGTTTAAATTATCATTTAGTTTTGTTGTGCTGCTGTAATCTTTTGCAATACATTTCGCAGGCATGCCGTATGTTCCTGTTATTGAATCATTGATTATCGAAATATTGTATTTGCTTGTGACAATTTCTATATAATTTGTTGCATCAATTGCCTTAAAAAAAACAGTTTCTGTTTTACCTATTTTTGCTGCAAAAATAAAAGAACCATCATCATTGCTTTGAACTTGAGAGCCATTTAAAAACAACTGCCATGTAATTCCATCTGTTGAATTGTAAATATTGATATCATAGCTACTTATATTATTTATCTTGAAATAAATTGTCTCGTTATCATTCCCCCAGTTAGAGTTTCCTGTAATATTGAAAATTGTTTGATCTTCATTGCTTGAGTTTATTTCATAGATGAATTCTTTTTCAAGGAAAGATGCTGAAGCGCAGCTGCTTACACAGGATACAGTTGCAGGATTTGTAAATAAAGTATAAAGATTTTGAACAGGTGCATAGCTTGTTCCAGAGCCGAAATAATAAATACCAGCAACAATGTCAAAATCAGTATAAGTTCCTACGTTAGATTTATATTCATATTCGTAAGCAACATAATCTCCGCCAGTTGTTTCAGTATCATAAACAGCATGATAATATGCCCCGCCCGGTAGTGTTTTCATCTGTTTTCTAATAACCTGTCCGTACAATAAACCATTGCTTTGATTGCTATACCAAGCAGACCAGCCATATTCTGTTAAAGATAAATCAAAAGTATCATATGTTGCAGTTACCAAAGAAATTGAAGTATCGGCTACTGAAACTGATTTTTTTCCATAGCCATATCTCAACAAAAATGAATCTTCCCCGCCATTTGTATTAGAATCATTGCTGTAAAAATAAGTTACAAATCCATCACTTACTGCTCCAGTATATCCATTAAAGAGTACTCTTCCAACCAAATAATTGTCATAAGCATACCAAATGATTTTTTTATCTGACCTGATATTGCTTGTGACTTTAACCCTATATTTTCCACTTTCATCTACTGTGGTTGTTGGATTAACCCGGTCATATCCTAAAGTATATCCTGTGGTACCATCAAAAGAACCAAGAACTATACAACTTGAATCATCTTTTATCTGAGTTGTATTGCTGTATTCTCTTGAAATACATCTTGATGGCAGACCATATGAACCTGAATTTGCATCTGTTACAATGGAAACATTATATTTGCTTGTAACAATTTCTGTGTAGTTTGTTATTGTATTTACAGTTGTATTTACTTCAGCAAATCCAGGATCATCAGGAGAGATTGTTATATTGTAATCCTGCCCAGGAATTATTGTCTGCAAGAATACCCATGTTCCGTTGCATGTTCTTGCTGTGAAATTCCAATCAGCGCACTTATAGAGTGCATTTCCAACAGCAGTTGTTGTGAGTGAGCCATTTGTGAAGTCAGTATAAAGCGGATTGAATGCATATTTGTTTAAAATATTTATTTCCTGATCAAATATATTCAGAGTTGGCAAACCAGTTATGTTTGTTGGATTATCATCAATATTTAAAAAATCAGTAATGTGGGTCTTATTTGTTGTATCAAAATCATAGAGGGTGATTTGTTTTATTTTGTTATTTATTGGTTTTGTTATTACTTTGTGTTTTCCTTTTTTTATGTCAGTTTGATGTTTTTTGTCTGTTTTATTATATTCCAGCACACCCAGTTCATCATAAATAATCAATGTTGAATTTAATTCAGAGTTGTTTATATCATAAATAGAAATATTTACTTCTGTAAGATTTAAATCAATAATTATGGTTCTTGTTTCTGTAGTGTTGCAGTTATCTGCATTATCACAAGCAGTTGCATTGAAATAATATGTTCCCTGTGTTAAATCAGTATAATTAACAAATAAATTGTTTTGTGCTGCTGCTGTTGAGTTTATTATTAAACTAAATGGTGATTTATACAAATAAACAGTTATGTTTTTAAAATTAGTGTCGGTGGCACTGACATTTACCTGTATGTATGTTCTGTTCAGTGTTACTGATGAATTTTCAGTTGGAGCAGCAAAATCTATTGAAGGAATGATTTTATCAAATGTTACAATCAAAGACGCATAATCAACAGCTAGAACAGCATCTCGTCCATTTGTTGTTATTGTGAAATTTATTCCTGCCCTGAAATTCATAGTGTTATTATTTTTAACAAAATCACTAAATCCTGATGTTATTGTATAATTATTCATTCCTTCTGTTCCGTCTCTTAAAGGCAGACTTCCTAAAACAACATATTTTCCTGAACTATAATTATAGACTTCAACATTATTTGTGTTGTATGTTGTTCCAGATTGCAATCCTTGACATAGTGTTGGAGCAGTAACATCTCTGCTATGGCAATAGCTTAGATTAAATTCAATCTGGGAAATCTGTTCGATTCTTGTTATATTTAGTGATGAGAAATCAAATGTAAAATTCAAATATCCTTCTGGATTTAATGCTTGTTTATTGCCGTTGTTTGTTCCTGCTGCCCAAAAAACATCATCATCTATTTGCGTGCTATTTACATTTCCGTTGACATAATTTATATTTGCAATATTTATCACATTACCCAAGTCAGATGTTCCGTTTGATGGAGATGTTTCTGCAAAACCAGGATCCTGTGGAGTCAGTATGAATGAGTATTCTTCTCCAGGAGTTATGTATAGTATCATTTCCCAATTTCCATCGATACAATTTTGGGATGCAAAATCCCAGTTACTGCATTTCCACAGTTCAGAACCCTGCGCAACAGCAGTTACAACAGCGTCTGAAAAATCAAGATTATTAGGATCAATTGCATATACATTCAAATAGTTTAGTGATTCAAGTGCAGGAGCATATACAGGTGCATTTTCCTGTTCTGTGTTTGTTTCTGTGTTTGTTTCTGTGTTTGTTTCTGTGTTTGTTTCTGTGTTTTGTTCTTCATTTGCATTCCATTTAGAATAAATTGACTTATCTACAAAATCTATTTTCATGAATTCGTCGATGTTTTTATCTATCTGAAGATTATTTATCCTTATTTTTTTTATAGATGAGTTGTCTGGTGTTATTATAATGTTCTGTTTTCCCTTTTCCAGAGTTATTTTGCTGTCATATGGTGAGAATGCTTCTTTGACAGAATTTGTTTTTGCATTTTCTTCAATTAATCCTGTTTCTTCTTCAATAAAAATTATTTCTGCATTTACCCTCTGTGATTTTGAATCTTTTATTTCAAGATTTATCTGATATTGAGGGATATTTCCGAAGGCAATTATTTTTCTACAGCCATTTTCTTTTTGTCCATTTTGCCTGTCGTCTCTATTCAAAGCTATTTCAAAATAATCATTCAGCTTATAGTCTATAAGTGTCAGTTGTATTATATCTTTGTTTGTTGCAGTCTCTTTGTAAAGATAAGAATATATGTTCTCTCCTGAAACAGAAATATTCAAAACATCTTCTGAAGTGTGGTGGAAAAATACATTTAATTCCCGTGTTGTTTCATTGTATTCCATAGAATCTATTATAACATCAAATCTATGTTTGCTGCATATTTCTTGTATTGATGACATGCTATTGTCGTCAATTATTTTGTACTTTAATCCTATACCTGTGTCTACAATATTTGATATGTTTGACTCAGGAACTACTGGTGTTTGTGGTGTTGTGTTGGTGGCTGGCGCTAAGGCAGGTTCAGTCATGTTGCCTTTGGTGCTGTCAGTTATGTTGTTGCTTGATTCAGCTAAATTCTCCTGAATCATTTCTGTGGGTTCAGTCATGTCTTCAAGAGATTCAGCAGTTAATCTGCCAACCACCAACGTATTTGTTTGTTTTGACACCACAACATCTTTGTAGATGAGCGTAATGGAGAAATTTTTCTCTCCTTCAGAATCAGATGAAATATTGAATTGTTCAAATTCAAATGGAATAGATAATCCTTCATTGATTAAATAATCTTTGCCAAATCCTTCTTCAAAATCAGAGTAATTTGTCGTATATATTTTGTAGTTGTTTGACATACCCTCATTTATGGAGTTTAAGGGTATTTGTTTTATTTTGTCATTAATTTTTACATATGCTGAATCAGCAACTAAAAGAACATCGTCCAGTGTATTGCTTGCAATGTCAAAAAAATTCAGGATATATGGATTTTCATATGAGCAGTTTGCATTAATTATTTTAGTTGAGTTGTTTGGATTTGTTGAATCATTTAATTTGAAATAAACAAGAGGAAAAATCTTTTTTTGGCCAGGCAGGCCGTATCCTTTTCCTGTTCCTGTAAAATTGAATTCTTTTGAATAGAACTCCCCTTCGAGTTCAGGAAAATTTAATCCATCTGCACCAAACAATTCTTTTGCGGTGAATATTTTAGTGTTATCATCGAGTGAACCACCCAGCGAAATATTTATGACAAGATTAGAAGGCATGAGCTCTCCGTTTTGCATGACTATGGTATAAATGCCTGTTATGATTTCATTTACTTCAAAAACAGGCTTATATAATTGTATAGAATAGGGTAAATTTTGACTATCATTTTGCTCCAGAGTTATGGATGGTTCAGCACAGACAAGTACAAAAAAACACAGAATAGCAAGAAAACTAATTATAGATGTTGTTGATTTTATAGATATCGGTAACTTATTAGATGTATATTTACAAATACTCCTGTCTCTATGAGACTTTCGTTTATACAACAACATAACTGAACCCACCTTAATCTTATTTTAGAACTGCTCTTTTATAAATATTTTGGTTTTTAGAGTGCAGATATAGTGCGTGCTGTTTTTAAGTCGGTGATATTCAGAAAAAAATCAACACACAGGATATGTTATTATACTCAAAAATAGCCGTATTTTTAGAACGTAATAATAGTTGGCATTTTTTGTACAAGAAATCTTAATAAATTTATTTGCATCCTAAAAATTAATCGTATTGCCAGAATATGTTTTATTATAAATATCCAGCTCTTGTTCAAGTTCTAATGCAGAAGTCTGCTCTATTTTTTGGTATTTCTCAACAAGTTTCTCCCTAAATAAAATGGTATTTCTAGAGCCAGACATATAGAACCAGGAATATGTTTTTTTATCTAAATCATAGGCTCGTTTAAACCATAAAATATAATTTTTGCCATTGACATTCTCTTCTATGCTTAGTTGCTGTTCGATTTTCAAATTTTCTTCAAGATCGTGCCTTAGCAATTCTGCTTCCATCAACTCTTCTATTGATTGCTCTTTTTTTAAAGGTTTGCCTGATTTTTTCAATTCCCAGATTCTTCTGTCATCTACTCTTTCATCTGTTAAACAAGATTTAGGCATAAAAAAGGAATGTAAATCAGCTATTAATAGTTTATTGAGTTGTGATATATTTATAGGCACATCCCAGAACAAATCTTGAAAAATAGAAATATTTATATATAACCTATGCTTATCTTAATTAAACTTAGTTGATGTTAAGTCAACTACAAGCACATAAAAGGCAAATAAAATGAGCAAAACAGAAAAGAACAAAACTCAAGAAACAGATGAAAATAAAATAGAATCTCCTCAAAAAATTAATGTTGATGATTCAAAACAAAAAGAGCTTGATGAATTAACAGATACATTAAAAAGATTGCAGGCAGAATTTGAAAATTACAAAAAAAGAGCTGATAAAGAAAACAGTTCTTTAATTAAAAATTCAAATGCAGTTTTAATAAAAAAAATTCTTCCTGTTTTAGATAGTTTTGAACTTGCATTAAAAAATAATCATGAAAATTCATCTCCTGAAATAAATAAATACAAAAAAGGAATGGAAATTTTATTTGCGCAGTTATTTTCAACATTAAAAGCAGAAGGAGTAAGAATAATAGAAACAAAAAACCAGAAATTCGATCCTTACAAACATGAAGTTTTAATGGTCAAAGAATGTGACAAAGAGGATGATTTAATACTTGAAGAACTGCAGAAAGGCTACATGCTTAATGAATATGTATTAAGACATTCAAAAGTCATGATTGCAAAATGTCAAAAACCACAGTAAAATCAATGACTTGTGGTTTTTGATCATGCTCAGAAATTTTCAATTTCTGACAAAGAAAAACAACGACGATAAAAAATATTAATTATAAACAATGAGGTGTAAAAATGGCAGACGAACAAAGAAAAATAAATTTTAACATAAATGACGGAGAAAGTTTTTATGCAAATGAAATTAGCATAACATTCATACCGACGCAATTTGCATTTGATTTCAAAAACATCTCTCCAAGAGTTGATATAAGAAATCAGGAAGGAACAGAATCATTTGTTTTAAAACACAATGTAGTATTAGTTGATCCTTTCCAGATAAAGCAATTTGCAACAGTGTTGGGTCAAGCAATTGAAAGATATGAAAAAGAATTCGGAACAATAGAAAAACCTGAAGCAATAAAGAAAGTTGAAGAAAAGATGAAGAAAAACCAGAAAAAAATAGCAGCAAATCCAAAAAGCCACGACGTGCCATCTTATTTCGGATGAATAATAATACCAATTTTTTTAGCGCCGACCTAAGTGAGCGATATTCAAAAAACACATTAATACGCAAAGGAAGTTCCAGTAGGAATTTGCGTATCAATAAAAAAAATCGAATGAGCGAAAGTCTGCGCTAAAAAATTCAAAAATAATAATAATAATAATAATAATAATAATTAAACAAATAATTGACGGAGGTCAAAATGACAAAAATAATTGGAATTGATTTAGGAACATCAAACTCTGCTGCAGCAGTATTAGAAGGAGGAAAACCAAAAATAATCCCTTCAGCAGAAGGAATGACAATGTACGGAAAAGCATTCCCAAGTTATGTTGCATTTACAAAAGACGGACATCTTTTAGTAGGAGAACCTGCACGAAGACAAGCTGTTTCAAATACAGAAGGAACAATACAGGCAGCAAAAAGAAAGATGGGAACAGACCATAAATACAAAGTAAACGGAAAAGAATACACGCCCCAGCAAATTTCAGCATTTATCCTTCAGAAAATAAAAAGAGATGCAGAAGCATTTTTGGGAGATAAAGTCGAGAAAGCAGTAATAACAGTCCCTGCGTACTTTGATGACAATCAGAGACAGGCAACAAAAGATGCAGGAACAATTGCAGGACTTGATGTAATCAGAATAATAAACGAGCCAACAGCAGCAGCGCTGTCTTATGGACTTGATAAAGCACACGCACATAAAGTTTTAGTGTTTGATTTAGGAGGAGGAACTCTTGATGTAACAATAATGGAATTTGAAGAGGGAGTTTTCGAAGTTAAATCAACATCTGGAGACACACAATTAGGAGGAACAGACATGGACAATGCAGTTGTTGATTTTCTCATCAAAGAATTCAAAAAACTTGACGGAATTGATATTTCAAAAGACAAAGTTGCAATGCAAAGACTAAGAGAATCTGCAGAAAAAGCAAAAATAGAATTATCAACAGTCATGGATACAGAATTAAATATTCCATTCCTGACAGCAAACCACGAAGGACCAAAACATTTCAGCTATAAACTGACAAGAGCAAAACTCGACCAGATTATCGAGCCAATAATAAAAAGATGCAAAAATCCAATAGAGCAGGCAATTGCTGATGCAAAGATTTCAATGAAAGACATTGAAAAAATAATAATGGTCGGAGGACCAACAAGAATGCCTATTGTGCAAAAATTCGTAGAGGATGCAACAGGAAAGAAAGTTGAAAGAGGAGTTGATCCAATGGAATGTGTTGCATTAGGTGCAGCAATCCAGGCAGGAGTTCTTGCAGGAGAAGTTAAAGATGTTTTATTGCTTGACGTAACTCCATTATCATTAGGTATTGAAACTCTTGGTGGTGTTTGTACAAAATTAATTGAAAGAAACACAACAATTCCAACAAAGAAATCGCAGATATTCTCTACAGCAGCAGACAATCAGAATGCAGTAACAATACATGTATTACAGGGAGAAAGACCTATGGCTTTGGATAACAAAAGCCTTGGAAGATTTGATTTAATTGGAATACCTCCAGCACCAAGAGGAATACCTCAAGTTGAAGTTTCATTTGACATAGACGCAAATGGAATTGTTCATGTGGCTGCAAAAGATTTAGGCACAGGAAAAGAGCAGAGCATAAAGATAACTGCAACGCAGAAGTTAAGTGAAGAAGAGATAGAAAAAATGAGAAAAGAAGCAGAACTTCACGCAGAAGAAGACAAGAAGAAAAAAGAAGAGATAGAAATTATCAATCAGGCAGACACATTAGTTTATACATCTGAAAAATTATTCGAAGACATGAAAGGAAAATTCGAAGAGTCAAAGATGGAAGATGTGAAGAAAGATATTGAAGAAATGAAAGGATTACTTGCTGCTGAGAAAAAAGATGTTGCTTTGATTAAGGAAAAATTAGATGCAGTAAATAAGAAGATACAAGTATTAAGCACTGAAATGTATAAGAAAGCCTCAGAAGAACAAGCGAAACAACAGCAAGGAGGAGCAGGACCAGAGCAATCAGGCGACGAAGGGGCAACTCCAGACGACAATGTTGTTGATGCAGAATTTACTGAGAAGAAAGACGAAAAGAAAAAGAAATCTCACTAACGTTCGATTTTCCCTCTGGGAAAATAATTTTATTTTTTTAATTTTTATTTTTATTAATTTTAATATGGATTCCACAAGAAAGCAATGTATTGAATTATTGAAAAAATATGAAATTTCTGAGACAAAATTAGTTCATACTTTATTAGTTGAGAAAGTTTCTTTAATGATTGGACAAGAATTTCTTAAAAATAAAGTAAAAGTTGATTTAGATTTAGTCAGCAAAGGTGCTTTATTGCACGACATCGGAAAACTAGAACAGAAAAAAACAGGAATATGCCATGCAATTGCAGGATACAAAATTTGTTTAAATGAAAAAATTGACGAACCGATTTGTTTAATTGTAAAAAATCATGTTCTTGAAAAGATTCTTGAAACTCCATTCAATAATTGGGAAGAAAAAATTGTTTTTTATGCAGACAAGATTTGTGGTCAGGATATAGTCTCTATAAACAAAAGATTTGATAGATTTTATGAATTGATGCCTGAACAAAAAAAATTATTTGATGAAGGAAAAATACTTACAAAAAAACTAGAAAAGGAAATATTTAAGAAGTCAGGATTATCTCTTAAAAAAATAAAAGACAAAAACAAAAAATAAAATCTAAAAAATAATTGGTGAAAAATGATTGAACTAAAAGGCACAACTAAGACTGGATTAAAATTTATTTTGCGACCTATAAAAAAAGGAGACGAGGCATCAATTGCAAAATATGGAAATAATAAAAAAATCGGGATAAATTTAACAGATGAATTTCCTCATCCATATACATTAAAAGAAGCCAAAAAATGGATAAAATTAAATCAAACAAAAGAAATGCAAAAAACAAACTTTGCAATTGTTGTTAACAAGGAAGTAATTGGATGCACAGGCATTTCTTTAAAAAAAGATAATGAAAGAAAAACAGCAGAAATTGGTTATTGGATTGGAGAACCATTTTGGGGGCAAGGAATTGTAACTGAAGTCGCAAAAATAATAACAAAATATGCTTTCAAAACTTTTGATTTAGAAAGAGTCCAAGCAAAAGTCTTTGAATATAATCCTGCATCTGCAAGAGTTCTAGAAAAAACAGGATTCAAATATGAAGGAACACTTAGAAATAATTCAATTAAAAATAAAAAAATATGTAGTGAGTTAGTCTATAGTAAATTGAGAAAAGAAAATAAATAATATAAAATCCAATAATCTTATAAACAAAACATAGTTACCAAAAGATATGGCAGAAAAAGACTACTACAAAATCTTAGGAGTAAGCAAGAATGCAACTAAAGAAGAGATTAGATCTGCGTATAAGAAATTAGCTAAACAGCATCATCCTGATGTGAATAAGGAAGTTGGTTCAAGTGAAAAGTTCAAGGAGATAAGCGAAGCAGCATCTGTTTTGGCTGACGACAACAAACGACAGCAATATGACCAGTTTGGAAGTGATTTCGAAAGAAAATATCACCAGGATTTTAGCAGGACATATTCTAATTTTGATTTTGATGACATGGATTTCGGAGATGTTTTTGAAATGTTCTTTGGAGGAAGTTCTGCACGAGGAAGACATAGACAAAAAGGTTCTGATTTAAGATTTAATATAGAGATATCATTGGAAGATGCAGGAACAGGAATAAAACAAGAAATAACAGTCCAGAAACCAGAAGTTTGCAAAGATTGTGATGGAAAAGGCGGAGATGATTACGAATCATGCACTAAATGCAATGGAAAAGGTTTTGAAAAAATAACCCAGAGAACTCCTTTCGGGATTTTCGCATCCAGCGTAACTTGCAGAAAATGCGAAGGACGAGGAGAAATAATAAAAAATACATGTTCAAAATGCAAAGGCCACGGAATAATTGATAAAAATAAAACTCTTGAATTAAATATTCCTGCAGGTGTTGATTCTGGTGCACAGCTAAGATTAAAAGGAGAAGGAGAAGCTGTAAAAAACGGAACAACAGGAGATTTATATGTTTTCATAAATGTTAAAAAACATAAATATTTCGACAGAGAGGAAGATGATATATTATTGGATGTCCCTATAACAATAACACAGGCAATTTTAGGAGATGAAATCGAAGTTCCTACATTAGACGGAAAAGCAATGTTGAAAATTCCCAAAGGCACTCAACCAGAAACTGTTTTTAGGATGCACGGAAAAGGAATAAAACATCTAAGCCATCACAGTCATGGAGATGAATTAATAACAATAAAAATACAAATTCCTGAAAAATTGAATAAAAAACAAGGAGAGCTAATTAAGGAATTTGCAAAAGAATCAGGCAAACCAAAGAGTTTTTTTGAAAAACTTTTTAAGTAACTTCATCCTTAATTCTAAAAAGCGGTGAGTGATGAAAAATACAAAAAAAGCAACAATAATAGGCTTATTGGTCAATGTATTTTTATTTGTAATAAAAGGATTTGCAGGACTAATAACAGGAAGCACTGCAATAATTTCTGATGCAGTAAACTCTTTGATGGACCTTGTTGCATCTATAGGAACATATATTGCAATAAAAATCGGCAGAAAAAGGCCTGATGAAGGACATCCTTTCGGTCATAGAAGAGCGGAGCCTATTGCAGCATTATTGATTGCAATTTTTGCAGCTGTTTTGGCTTTTGAAATTTTCAAAAATGCAATTAGAGTTTTAATCAATGGAGAATCTTCTTATATTGTATTATCTCCTCTTGCAGTAATAATCTTGGTTGCAGCAATTTTAATAAAAATAGTTATTGCAAGATATTTTTATAAAGTTGGAACAAAAGAAGAAAGCCCTGCATTGCTTGCAAGCAGTACAGATTTCCAAAATGATATTCTTTGCACGACAATCGCATTAATAGGTTTTGTAGGAGGATCGTATAATATTTTATATATAGATGATATTGCAGCAATAATAATCGCAGGATTCATATTTTATTCTGGATGCAAAATAGGTCTTGAAAATCTAGACTATTTGATGGGCAAAAATCCTGATGAAGCAACTCTTTTCGAGATAAAAACAACAGCATTGAGTGTTGATGGTGTGGTAAATATACATAATGTAAAAGCACACTACGTCGGAAATTATATCCATGTAGAGTTATATGTTGATGTGAATAAAAATCTCTTAACAATAGAATCTCACAAGATTGCAGAAAAAGTCAAGAAATTAATTGAAGATATACACCACATTGATAAGGCATTTGTTCACATTGAACCTGTTTGAAGCATTTTTTCTATAGTTCATTTCGAATAATTTATTGTGTTTTTATCACCAGTTTATCACGAATTTTTCATTTTGAATGACATTTATTTTTCACTTTATAATAGAAAACTTTAAATACTACTTATAGTTAATTTAATCAATTTAAAATTATGAGGGTGGTTTACTATGAAAAAATATCTTATGGCAATAATTATTGTTGTTGGCTTGATAGCAGGCATGTTTGTTTTTACTGGCTGTCAGCCTAAAGAAAATGTTGCTCCAAATATGACTATTGAAGGAGCAATGATAACTACAGGAAATGTTACAACAACATTAAACGAAAAAGATAATGAAAATTCAGCTGCAACAGAACAGGAATATAAAAATGTTGCATTTACTCTTTCAGGAACAGAAGACGACTTAATAACATTAAAGCCTAATGCTGTTGACCCTGACGGAGACAAAATTACATATACATATTCAGCACCTTTCAATAAAAACGGATTATGGCAGACAAAAGACGGAGATGCAGGAAAATATCTTGTAACAGTCACTGCAACAGACGGAAAAGCAACAACATCAGCAGATGTTTTGGTTATTATACACGCAAGCAATAAAGCACCATCAGTAGACTGCCCTGAAACATTAAAAATCAAAGAAGGAGATACAGTAAAAATAAACTGCAACTTCTTCGATAAAGAAGATGATCCATTGACAATAGAATATTCAGGATGGATGACATCAACAACATTCACAACAAACTATGATTCGCAGGGATCTCATGATGTATTCGTCAAAGTTTCTGACGGAACACACGACATATCCAAAACAATAAATGTTGTTGTTGAAAATGTTGACAGAGCACCTATTTTTGTTGTTCATTTAAAAGATTTAACAGTAACAGAATCAGATGTCGTAACATTGAATCCAGAAATAACAGACCCAGACCAGGGAGATGCAGTAGGTATTACTTACTCTGAACCATTCAATACAAAAGGAATCTGGAAAACAAAATTAGGAGATGCAGGAACATATCCTATAAGTGTTGTCGCATCAGACGGAACATTGTCAACAAAAGAGACATTCACATTAACTGTAAAAATGCTTAACACAGCACCTGTTATGAAATTAATTCCAAACATGATTGTTGAAGAAGGAGACACAGTAACAATCACAACTGATGTTGCAGACAGAGAAAAAGACGCAATAACAATAACATATTCAGGATGGATGACCTCTTCAGAATACACAACAACATACGACGATGCATATACAAAAGGATGCAACGAAGCAGGATGCTCAGTAAAATACAAAGTAACAGTAACAGCATCAGATGGTGTATTTGAAGCAAAACAGGATGTCTATGTTACAGTAAACGACAAGAACAGGCCACCAGTATTTATCTGGCCATAAATTATTTTTTTTATTTTCTTTTTTTTTAATTATTCTTTAGAGGTTTGAGTTGGGGAAGAAGAAATGACAAACAATATGAATAGTAAACTACTGTGGGCTGAAGCCCACAGCATTAACGTGTAAGCCAGCTTAGCTG
>CAZSEK010000005.1:22983-31156 GCA_964605945.1 uncultured Methanosarcinales archaeon | reverse complement strand
ACTGCGGGTCTTCGTTGCGACTCAGACCACGCAAGTATTCTTGGTCACGAATAAAAAAAGAAGTATGATAAAAAAATTATTTTTTCTCTTCCTCGAAGTCTTTTTCTTTCTCTTCTTCTTCTTCATCACTGTCATCCATGTCGCTTTCATATCCTTCCATGAATGCTTCTTCTGCGTCAGTTATTTCGTCATCTTCTCTAAGACCCGCAGGTTTTTCGTCGACTTCTTCAACAGGTTCTTCAGTTTCCTCATAATCTTTTTTGGTCATGTTGTTTTTCTGAAGTCACTTATTTATAAAGTTTATTATTTATTTTTCATTCAATAATTAAAACAAAAATAGCACAGTTTTCATAAAATTTATAAATAACTATATCTTTACCGATATATCGAATTCGATATAATGCTATCTGTTTATTGAATAGAATCTTACGAGGGATTATATGATTAAAGGACATCTTAAAATAATCGTCATGAAAAACCTGAAAGAGGAAGAGCATTCTGGATATGACTTATGCAAACACATTTCAGACGAGACAGGATACAAACCCAGTTTTGGTTCTATATATCCTTTGTTAAACGACTTGCATAAACAAAAATTGGTTGAAGTAAAAAAAAGCGGAAGAAAAAAATTGTATTCTTTAACTAAAAAAGGAAAAGAAACATTAGAAGGCTTGAACAAGTCAAAAGAAGAAATAATGGGAACTATGCAGAAGAATATCAAGATAATGGAATTCATGTGCGATAAAGAAGACAAAAAATTAATGGGTTTGGAAATGAGGATGATGCAAAATCCTATTGCAATCGCAGGAATAGAAAAAGAAACTAAAGAATTCAGAATTTTATTTTTAAACATGGCTCAAAAAGGGATAATGAAAAAGAATGAAAAAGAAGTTAAAAAAATCTTGAAAGAAACAATAACCAAACTTAAAAAATTAAAATAAAAACAAAACAACTTTCAAAAATAAAATATACTAATAAAATAATAGAGGAGAAAATAATGTCAAAAGAAAATGTTCCAATGATTGAACTGAGAAATGTCTGGAAAATTTACCAAATGGGTGAAGTAAAAGTCGAAGCACTGCGTGGAATAAATCTGAAAGTTTACAAAGGAGAATTTGTTGCAATTCAGGGTGCATCAGGCTCTGGAAAAAGCACAGCAATGCACATGATAGGATGTCTGGATGTTCCTTCAAAAGGTCGTGTTTTGCTTGAAGGCCACGACATATCAAAACTGCAGGAATCAGACCTTGCCCAGATAAGAGGCAGAAAAATAGGATTCATATTCCAGAAATTCAATCTTATAAATACTTTAAGTGCAAAAGAAAACATCATGCTCCCTCTGACTTTTCAGGATGTGGTTGAATCAGAAAGAAGCAAAAGAGCAGAAGAACTTTTAACATCTGTTGATTTAGGAAACAGACAAGACCATAAACCTAATGAACTTTCAGGAGGACAGCAGCAAAGAGTTGCAATAGCAAGAGCATTAGCAACCAATTCGGAAATAATTTTAGCAGACGAGCCAACAGGAAATCTTGACAGCAAGACAGGAGCGAATGTTATGACTTTCCTTGAAGACCTGCATAAAAAAGGAAAAACAATAATTATGGTAACTCACGATGACAAATTAGCGCAGTATGCAGAAAGAATTGAATATTTAAAAGACGGAGAAATCACAGAAACATTAAAAGGTTCAAAACACAACAAATAATACTCATTAAAAAATTTAAGAAAATTAGATTTAACAAAAAAAATTAATACTTAACAAGGTGATGAACATGAATAAAAAAAATAAAACAACATTGAAAACAAGTTTATTAATTGCAATAATATTTGCATTTATGATTGCATTGATTGCTCCATTAGCAAGCGCAACAGCATCGCTAACTGCAACATTAAGCAAATACGAGCCGTATCCTGCTGTACAGGGGCAGTCAGTCAAAGTCTGGATATCTATCCAGAATATTGCAAATGAAGATGCGAAAAATGTCAAAATAGAATTGACTCCTTCCTATCCATTTACTCTATATGGAGAAAGTGCAAACAAAACAATTGTATCCCTTGGAGGAAATAAGGATTATCTTTTGGATTACACTTTGAAAGTCGATGAAAATGCTCTTCAGGGAAATAACAATCTGAAAGGAAAAATGAAATTCACAACAGGAAATTATGTCTGGGAACAGGAATTTTCACTTGATGTTTTCATCCAATCAAGAGATGCAACTGTCGCAATATCTTCTGTCCAAACAGATCCTTTAGAAATACAGCCTGGGCAGAACGGAAAAATAACAATAACTGTGACGAATAATGCCCCAACAGCATTAACTGATTTGAATATGAAATTGTATCTTTACACAACTTCAGGTTCAACATTAACAGACCTTCCTTTTGCACCAATAGATTCCACTACAGAAATAAGAAAAGCTCAGCTTAATCCTCAGGAAAGCATAGATTTTGAATATACAGTCAGAGCATATCCTGATGCAACATCAAAAATATACAAAGTTCCTTTTGTACTTACATATTATGATATATTAGGAAATCAAAAAAACAAAACAGATGTCATCGGTGTAGTTGTCAATAGCAGGCCTGATGTTGTTTCTGTAATAGACAAAACAGATCTTTCACAGCAGAAAAAAACAGGATCATTAACATTAAAATTCATAAACAAAGGACTCAATGATATAAAATTCCTGAATGTTAAATTGGAAAAATCCTCTGATTATGACTTACTATCAACAACAGATACAACATACATCGGAAATCTTGTCTCAGACGATTACCAGACAGCAGAATATAAATTAGATATAAAATCATCAGAAAAAACAATCAACATACCTGTTCTTGTGCAGTATCGTGATTCTAACAACAAATACTATGAAGAAATCCAGAATGTAAAATTAAATCTTATTGATTCAGGAAAATTAGATCAGGCAAATAATGAAGGAGGAACATCCGCATTCACAATAATTATCATTGTGATGATAATCGCAGGTGCTGTCTTTTGGTATTTCAAGAAAAAAACAACCAAAAACAAGAAAGGACAGTTTTAAGAAAAATTAAAATTGTTTTTTAAGTTTATTTTGTTTTTTATTTTTCTTTTTTATTGTTGTAAATTTAAATGAGTAATATTTTAAAATTTGGTAAAAATTTAAAATGATAAAAGATTATTTCAAACTGGCGTGGGAAAATATAACGAATAGAAAATTACGTTCATGGTTAACTATATTAGGGATAGTTATAGGAATAGCATCTGTTGTTGCGCTTGTAAGTTTAGGACAAGGAGTAAAACAAGTTGTGACAGAGCAGTTTGAGATGATGGGCACTGACAAGATTTTGATTCAACCGGCAGGTTCTGGAGGAGGAATCTCTTATTCTGGCTCTCAGCTTTTAACAGAACACGATATGGATATTGTCAAGAAAGTAAAGGGAGTAAAAGGCGTCATGGGGTATTATTATATTTTTGTAAAAGTTGAATTCAATGATGAATTATTTTATGAAAGCTTTGCTGTTTCTATGCCTATGGATGAGTCAAGAAAAATTCTGGAGGATATGAATGCATATAAGATTGTTTCAGGAAGAAACCTAAAACCCGGAGACAGATATAAATGTGTTGTAGGATATTCTCTTGCAAATACGAAAGTTTTCAAAAAACCAGTAAGTGTTGGCGATAAAATAAAAATAGATAATAAAACATTTGAAGTTGTCGGAACATTGGATCTGATAGGAAATCCATACGATGATGCAAGCATCCTCATAACTCAGGACACTATGGAAGATGTGTATCAGACAAAAGACAAGATGATGATAATTGTCCAGACAGATTCTGGAATTAATCCTGAACCTGTCGCAAAAGAAATTGAAAAAGAACTCCGAAGAGACAAAAATCAAAAAGAAGGTGAAGAAGATTTTGAAGTCCAAACAACTGCACAATATTTTGAATCATTCAGTGTTATCTTGGATGTTGTTACAGGGATAGTCATAGGAATTGCAGCAATATCGTTGATTGTTGGTGGTGTTGGAATAACAAACACAATGTATACTGCTGTTCTGGAAAGAACAAATGAAATTGGTGTCATGAAAGCTATAGGGGCGAGAAACTCACATATATTAAAATTATTTTTAATTGAATCTGGAATGATTGGTCTGATGGGAGGAGCTTTAGGAATTACAATAGGTATTGGCTTAAGCAAAATAATACAATACATAGGCCAGCACGTGATGAATGTTCCTTATTTAAAAGCAACATTTCCTTGGTATTTAATTGTTGGCGCATTAGCATTCGCATTCATTGTAGGTATGATATCAGGAGCGCTTCCTGCAAAACAAGCTGCAGAAATGAATCCTGTGGATGCTCTTAGATACGAATAATAATAAATATCAGAATTTTTAGCGCCACCCAAAGTGAGCGATATTATTAAAACACATAAACACGACAAGAAGATTGCAAGATGAATTGTCGTATCGATAAATAATCCGATGAGCGAAAGGTTGCGCTAAAAATCGTAATAAGCGAGTGGGTCACGGAAATATTAGGCAATAACAAAAATGTGGAGAGACTATATACGATTAGGAATTGAAAATATCAGAAGACGTAGATTGAGGTCTTGGTTGACTATGATAGGAATAGTCATAGGAATAGCTGCTGTTGTTGCTCTTATAAGTTTAGGACAAGGTCTTACATACACAATCAACGAGCAATTCGCTAAAGTTGGTGCAGATAAATTAATCGTGCAGGCTAAAACAGCCCAGTTAGGACCACCAGGAGCAACTCCCTCTACAAATAAATTATATATAGAAGATTATAATGTTATAAAACGTTCTGCTGGTGTTGAATTAGTTTCTCCGAGATTATTGCGGCAGGCAAAATTAGAATTTAATAAAAAAATAAAATATGGTTTTGTTATTGGATTAGAGATGGATGATTCCATATCTATACTCCAGGAAGCAGGTTATATGGATATTTCTGCAGGAAGGCCTATACGTGCAGGTGATAGAAATAAAATAATGGTTGGAGATGGACTAGTTAAAGAAAGCACATTTGGAAGAGCAATACAAATCAATGATAAAATAAAAATAAACGGCGAAGAGTTTACTGTTGTCGGAATAACAAAGCCCACAGGAAATCCTGGAACAGGCTCAGCAATTTATATGACTATGGATAAAGCCAGAGAATTATTCAATGAACCAAATGAAATCAGTGTAATGATGGCAAAAATAAAACAAGGAGAAAATCCTGATGTTGTTGCGGAAACAATAACAAAAGATCTTAGAAGATCAAGGGATGTTAAAGAAAATAAAGAGGATTTCTCTGTTGAAAGCCCTCGAAAAGCATTTGAATCATTTTTAGTCATATTAGATGTTGTTCAAGTTTTACTTGTCGGATTGGCATCTATATCTTTGCTTGTCGGAGCTGTCGGTATTGCAAATACTATGTTTACTGCTGTCCTTGAAAGGACAAATGAAATCGGAATAATGAAAGCAATTGGCGCAAGAAATTCTGATATCTTAAGAATATTTTTAATAGAATCTGCATTGATGGGTTTTGTAGGTGGATTGCTGGGAATTTTGGTTGGAATGGGAATAGGAAAACTTGCAGAATTAATACTTGCGCAATTATTAGGTTCAGGCGTATTTATAGTTTATTTCCAATGGTATCTTCTTCTTGGAACATTATTATTTGCAATGATTGTAGGAATACTTGCAGGAATAATGCCTGCACGTCAAGCAGCATCAATGAATCCTGTGGATGCTTTGAGGCATTAGACAACATTAACTATTATTGTTCTCTCTTCTCTTGGTCCATCTAATTCTACAAAAAAAATAGATTGATATTTTCCTAATAATAATTTTCCATCTTTAAATGGAATAGTCAAAGAAGAGTGGAATAATGATGTTCTTAGATGAGAAAAGCCGTTTCTTCTTTCATTTTTAGGACATTTACGTTTTGAAAAATCATCGTGTTCGTAATAATGTGTTGTTGGAAAAATAGTTTCTAATTTTATCTTCATATCATTTATCAGTCCTCTTTCTGCTTCATTAATCCATAGACCTGTTGTGGTGTGTTGTGTTAAAATTATTACAACACCTTCGTCTGATTTTTTCACTAGATTTTTTATTTTTTCCGTTACATCTATAAAAACAATTTCTTTATTTGTTTTAAATTTAAGTTCTGTTATCATTTTAATCATTTAGTTTAATTCTTTAAATACGTTCTATTTAGTATTATTTTCAACCAAGGAGTGTATTTATTTGGACTTCTCGAAATGTCTTTTTTTAAGTCCTCAATACCAATCCATTTGAAATTTTCAACTTCGTTTTTATTTGGATTTATTTTACCGTCGTATTTGCCAATGAAGACATGATCGAATTCATGTTCTGTTAAACTATTGTTGAGTTTTATTTTATAAATAATTGAAAAAATTTCATCTAACTTGCAATCAAAACCCATTTCTTCTCTTAATCTTCTATGTGTAGCATCGTCAAGTGTTTCGTTTGGTCTTGGATGGCTACAACAAGCATTAGACCACAATCCTCCACAATGATATTTTTCATTTGCTCGTTGCTGTAATAAAAGCTTTTCACTATAATCAAAAACAAATATTGAAAAAGCCCGGTGCAATTTCCCTTCCTGATGAGCTTTTAATTTTTCCTCAATGCCTATTTCATTATCTTTCTTATCCACTAAAATAACATATTCTTTCATTTTAATTACCCTCATTTAATTTTTTTAGTGCAGTAAGATATTTGTTACAACCTAGAATTGATATCATCGAAGAAAGTGCATCTCTGTATTCGTTGTCTGGAAATTCTTTTATTGCTGTTTTTAATTGATGTTCATATTCATTTAACATTGATTTTGTTTCTTTATATGCACCAGAATTTAAGACTGCAAGAGATGCTTGTTTTTTCTCATCTAATGCTGCAGTTCTGTTGCCAATTAACTTTTTCAATGCACTAACTTGTTCTTCAGATCCATGTTTTAAAATGTAAAATATAGGAAATGTCAATCTATTTTCCATTATATCTGATAATTGGTCTTGATAACTTCTAAATGCTCCTCTAAATGAATCTTCTTTAAGAAATAATGCAAAATCTCCTAAATCATTAGATGTATGCAATCCTGTTCCAAATATTTCTCCAAATTGTCTTGCTTTTTGAATTGCTTTTTCGTCTTGAGCTGCTAGCAATGCACCTATTTCTGCACTGACTCCATATAATGCGCCACTTAACAACCTTGCCCTGTTTTTGTAGAATTTAGTAAATTCTTCATCAGATCTAAATTCATTTATTTTTTCTGTTGTTAATCCAAAATCCTTGGTCTGCCCATCATAGCTTTTTATCGAAGCATCGATTAAAGTTTGGGATATTTTTCTTTTTGTTTCGTCTGAGGTTGCTAAATTTTCTATTGTTTTTTGAGTCAGTTCTCTGAATATCTCTGAAGTAGCAACAACCATATTTATGTTGTCTCTGCTAGAACAACAATCATTCTTATTATCAAAAATCCAATTATCGAGATAAGGAAAATAATTTGATAATTCTGATATTGCAAGAGCAGGAACTAATTCTTCTATGCTTGCCTGACCGCCAAAAGTTTTATACGTTAAATAAGTTAGATTTGAACGCATTATTGGTGTGTGTTTTCTTTTTTCAGGTAATTTCAAAAGCATTGTTTCTAAATTTTCTGAAAGTTTCAATTCTTTAATCTGGTCTTGAATATAGTTATTTACTTTAGGAGAAATCTCATGTATTATTTGAAAATATAATTCACCTCCATTTAATTTTGTTGTTTGAATTTCCATTTCAACCTCCTTTTTCGCGTTTAATTCGCAATTGCTTTGCAATTCTAATTTGTTGGAATGTTTTAATTCCAACATAAGTCCGCTCGACTTGTTAATTGTTGTTACTTATAGATAGTTATACATATATATTAATATTCCTATTGAATTTTTGTTCAAAACGCAACATTTAAATATAAATAAGCACATTTGAATAATATGTTCAAATTAGACCTCAAAGACAGAAAAATCCTGTATGAATTAGACAAAAACAGCAGGCAGTCTAATTCTGAAATTGCAAAGAAAGTCAGATTAAACAAAAACACAGTTACATATAAGATAAAAAGATTAGAGGAAGAAAACATCATTCCGGAATGATGTTTTCTTCCTCTAATCTT
>CAZSEK010000005.1:0-22973 GCA_964605945.1 uncultured Methanosarcinales archaeon | reverse complement strand
GCGTTATTGACACGTCTAAATTAGGTTATTTTAGTTTCAGAGTATATTTGAATTTTTTTAACACAACACCAGAAAAAGAAAAAGAAATAATTGATTATTTAATAGAAAACAAATTATCAAGTGTTGTTGGAAAATCAGAAACATCCTATGATCTTGGTTTTATGGTGTGTGTAAAAAATATCTATGTCTTCGACGAATTTTGGCTTGAATTCAAGAAAAAATTCAGAAAATATTTTTGGAAAGAAAGAGTTCATGTTTTCTCAAAAGTATGGCATTTCAAAAGAAAATATTTAACTGATGAAAAGAAGTTTGAAGATTTTGAATTTGTCGGAACAAATATAATAGAAAAATACGACGATACAGACATGAAAATTCTCAGGTTATTGGTACTGAATGCAAGAATGCCTTTGATTGAAATGGCTTCAAAATTAAAAATGCCTCCGAGAACAGTTGCACATAGAATAAAACAACTTGAAAAAAAGAAAATTATTTTAGCATACAGAATAAATTTAAATATTGAAAAAATAGGATATGAATATTACAAAATAAATATGATTCTAGATAATTACGACGAATATGATAAATTCATGATGTTCGCCAAAAATCATCAAAACATAATATATATAGACAGAACTCTTTCAGAATTAGATTTTGAAATAGATGTTGAAGTCAAAGATAAAAAAGAATTAATGAAACTTACAAATGAGATGAAATCGAAATTTAATATAAGGGATGTAGAAGTCGCATATATTCAGGGATATTATAAACTAAGATTATTGCCTGAAGAATAAATTCATTTCCGTAAATATTTCGCTTTTTTCTAGGAAAGACTTATTAAGAAGCTATATTTATTCTCTATTGACACCAAACAACTAAAACCAATAAATTTATATATAAATGTCATTTTTATATATTTACACATAAATATATGGTATTATTGGGGGTGTTAATATGGTAACAATAACTATGTCAGTTCCAGACGAACTTAAAAAAAAGATGGACACATTTCAAGAAATAAATTGGAGTGCTGTTGCTAGAAATGCAATACAAGACAGAATACATGATTTAGAATTCATAAAAGAATTTAAGTCAAAAAGCACTCTGACAGAAGATGATGCAATAAAATTAGGGAGGGAACTGAACAAGAATCTTGCAAAAAGATACCTTAAAAATGAACCTCATAATAGACGCTAATATTTTATTCGCAGGAATAATAAAAAACAACATAACCCTTAATTTAATATATAACGAGCAAATAACTCTCTTTGCGCCAGAGTATATTTGGGAAGAATTTGAAAAATATAAAAACTATCTTTTAAAAAAAACAAAACAAACAGAGGAAAAGTTTAATAAACTTATTGAAACATTAAAAAAAATAGTCAATACAATTCCCTATAATGACATTGAACCATTTTTATCAGATGCAAAAAAATTCTGTCCTGATTTAGGAGATATACAATATTTTGCTCTTGCTCTAAAACTCAAATATCCTATTTGGTCTAATGATAAAATTTTAACAGAACAAAAAAACATCAAAATTTATTCTACAGAAGATCTTTTAAAATTAATTAAATGGATGGAATGAATAAAATAAAAAGAAAATATTCTCTCGCCAGTGCTCCAGGATATTTCGCTCAGAGTGAAATATTAAATAAATTTATAAATTGTTTTCTATTTTATTAATTATGGTTGAAATATATGTCGTAAGACATGGAAAGACTGAATTTAATGAAAAATCAATGATTATAGGCCACACAAATGTCCCTCTTTCTTCTGCAGGAATACACCAGATTAAATGCTTAGGAAATAAATTAAGCAAAATAAAATTTGATGCAATTTATTCCAGTGATTTAGAAAGAGCAAAACAAACTGCTGAAATAATTAATTCTCAATTGAATTCTAAATCTGAAATAAAGGTATCAAAAGAGTTGAGAGAAATCAATTATGGCAAATTATCAGGCAAACTAAAAAGAGAAATAAGAGAAAAATATCCGTTATACCACAAACATATTGCATTTGTTAATCCTGAAGGAGAAAGTTTTCAACAGCTTTATAGACGAGTTATTGAATTTTTAAAAAAAATATCTCCTTCTTACAAAAAAATATTAATCGTAACGCATGCCGGCTGTATAAGGGCAATATATTCTTACTGTAATAATAAGAAATTTCAGGATAATTTAAGCATTAAGATAAGCCATGATTTTATTATGAAATGCGAGATAAATAAGAACAAGAAAAAAGCAACAATTATACAGAATTAAACATTAATAATCACACAAATTTATTCTCTTTGTTTTCTATCAAAAATATAAACTGCAAAAATAGGGAGTAAAACTGCAAGAAGCAAGAATATCGGAATTGATAATTCAAGAGGCAAAGAATGTTGCCCTGTTAATAAAAACTTCATAAGATCTGCAACGTAAGTTACAGGATGAATGAAGGATATTATTTTTAGATAATTAGGAAGATTTTCTAAAGGATATAAAATTCCTGAAACAAAAAATGAAGAAAATGAAAAATATATAGCAATCTGTTCTGCTGTTTTTTGTTTATGAACAAAAGAGGCGATTATTATTCCGAACCCGATAAAAAGAGTCATCGTTATAATAATTAACAAAAGAAACATAAGAATATTTAAAATAGAAAAAGATTTCAAATAAATAGATATGAAAATTCCGACAATAAAAATAGAAGTCAGATAAGAAAAAGTCAAATAAATTAATTTCCCTAATAATATAGATGCTCTAGATATTGGTGCAACGAGTAGCAATTTTACAAATCCTTTTTTATCATCAATAAGTTCTGAACCTAAAATTAAAGCTCCGGATGAAATAAAATAAGCAATCATTCCTGCACTGAAAAAATAAGAATATGATTGATTTCCCGATAATTTTATTATACTATCTAATCCTTTGCTTCCATAAATCAAGATAAGTAGAGTAATAATTATGATGAGCGCTTGTTTCCAAATACTAAAAGATTTTTTTATATCTCTTAACGCTATTGCCCAAGCTTCGCTAAACAATTCGCAATTTTTTTGATTTATTTTTGATTTAGGCATTTTATTGTTTAATATGTTTTTTTGTCAAATAAATAAATGCATCTTCTAATGTTTTCATATTTTTATTTTTATGCACTTTTTTGATTTGTTTAACAGAATCTACCCTAATTAATTTTCCTTGATAAAGTATTGCCACTCTATCACATAGTTTTTCTGCTTCATCCATGTTATTTGTGGTCAAAATAATTGTTGTTTTTGAATTTTTATTTATCATTCTTATATATTTCCATAAATTATTTTTTGCAATAGGATCTAAACCTAAGGTGGGTTCATCTAAAAGAAGTATTTTAGGTTGACTTAATAATCCTCGCGCTATTTCGAGTCGTCTTTTCATGCCACCACTAAAATTCTTCACTTTATTATTCTGTTCTTTTTCTAAATCTACAATTTTTAAAACTTCCTTTATTCTCTTGATGCGTTGTTTTTTATTAAGTTTGTAAAGCATTGCATGAATTTCAAGATTGGCGAATGCAGTTAAATCTTCATCTAAAAGAAAATCTTGAAAAACAACGCCAATCATCTTTCTAACTTCTTTGGAATTTTTTATTATATCTTGTTTGTCAACAGTTATTCGACCACTTGTTGGAAATCGAATAGTTGTGAGCATAGAGATTATTGTTGTTTTCCCTGCGCCATTTGGGCCTAATATTCCAAAAATTTCTCCTTTTTGTATATTTAAAGAAACATTATTCACTGCTATTTTCTTTCCAAATTTTCTTGTAAGATTAGAAATGGTAATTAAAGGTTTCATTTTATATCAATTGTTTGTTCAATATTTATATCTTTCTAAAATTTCGGAATGTGTTATGAGGTATTTCAAGGGTTTTTCGTGCGCACATCCTACTAATACATGAATTTCAGGCGTTTTTGTTTTTTGGGTAAAATCCAAACAAAATTTAGCTTCATAAATACATCTTTTTATAAAATTAGGTAATTTAAAAATATCTGTCTCTTTTGGATTGTCTATGGTGCCTAAATCTGCCAAATAAAAAAATGAATTTAAAGATAGGGGTTCAGGAAGATATTCTCTAAAAATATCATTTCTGATATCTGCCAGTTGATCAGCAGATTTCATCTTTGATGCTTTTTCAAAAATATCTTGTTTATAATTTTTAACATCCTGTTTAAATAATTTTGAATGTAATGGTTGTGAAAATAAAAATGATGAAACATATTTCAAAGATGATAATTGGTTTTTATGTCTTAGACCTAATCTGTTTTTTTCATCAAAAGATATGAATTTATTTTTAGTATTTACAAAACCATCTTCTGCAATGACAATGCATTCTTTAAGTCCATTTTCTATGTCCTTTTCAAATAAGGAATCTATCCGACATATCGGGCTACTATGTACTGTGCCATGGATAAAATACTTCATTTCATTTTTTATTGCAATTGAGCCAGGTAATGGAGTTCTAACTTGATCTTCATGAATATAATTATTTGCCCAAATTAATTTTATCATTTCTACGAATTTTGATTTATCCGAATAAATCTCATTCGTAATTCCTGCTTCTAATAATTGTTTGTTTAAATCAATCCAGTTTTCACTATTGGCAATAATTTCTAAAGTTTTTTGAGTCTCCTCTTTCATTTTAAAAAAGAAAAATAAAAAAATTAATCGCTTGCAGAGATTGGTCCAAATGCTGAAACTGTTCCAGCTATTCCTACGGGAGATAATACTAACAATAAATTTCCCTGTACGCAACCACAATTTCCACAATTGCATTTATCTATATTATAGTTTCCTGATGTTCCTGTTTTCATCTTTGTGCCACTTTTTGCTATTTTTTCTAATGCACTCTCTCTACTTTGTGGTGTTGCTGTTTGCTGCTGTCCGATTTTATATGTTTCATTTGTTTTTATGCCGTAATCCATTTTTGCCTCCGTTTTGTTATTTAATATTATTTCACATGAACATTATTTATATATTTCATAAATCGAAAGTGTTGATTTATTATAAATTTATTGAATGAAATATGAATTTAATATCTGAGTATTATTCTTCACTATTGTTGCATATAATGCTAATCCTAAAAGTGCTTGATTATTAAGTTCTGAACATTTTTGTGCAAGCCCGTTTACAGATATTTCTGATTCTGGGTCTTTTGCTGATTGAATACATGGTGTACAAAGTCTTTGAGCCCAGCATCCTTTGGTGCAGTAATTGTTTAATATGTTTGTAAAATCGTCTACTGATTTCTCTATTTTTGATTTGTCAAGTCCATCATCAACATTTCCTATCTCTACTTTTCTTCCAAATTTTTCACACATATACAGTTTTCCTGTTGTATCAACAAATACTTTTCTTTGACCGGGATAACACGACCCTAATAACGATAATGTTTCAGGCATCTGTTTATTGCTTCTAATATATGAGCTTTTAACAGAGCTGTCAAAAAATCCTGAAAGAAGTTTTGAAGGTTTTTTTCCGTTTAGTATTGAACTTAAATACATAGAAGCATATTTGTTGATTGCTGCCGAATTTCTTCTTGTTTTTTTGTCTTCGAGACCTTTTGTTTCTGCTCCTCCTACTCTTATTACAAAAAAATCTTCTTCGTGGTCCAAGAAATAGTTAGTTATTTTAGAGAATGATTCAGGATCCTCATAAGTTCCATTAAGACCTATGTGACTCTTTACATATCCTGGAGATAGTTCATCTAATTTTTTGATATTGGCTAGTATTTTTTCAAAAGTCGGTTTGTTGTTTGTCGTGGGTCTTTGCTTATCGTGTACTTCTTGAGGACCATCTAAACTTATATTGATATAAATTCCTTCTCTGACGATATAGTCTAAATGTTTTTGCGCTTCGACGAAATTAGATGTGATTGAAAATACGAATTTCTTGTGAGGATATTTTGTTTTTGAGTATTCTATTGTAGCTTTCACTAACTCTATATTATTTAACGGTTCTCCTCCATAAAATCCTATTAAAGAATGTTGATCGGTACATTCTTTTACAAAAAAATCGACTGCTTTTTTTGCTGTTTCAAAATTCATATTTTCGCTGCCATTTATTCTTTCTCCTTCATATTTTCCAGAATAAATACAATAACTACATCTTAAACCGCAACTTTCAGTTACATTCAACAAAAGACTATCTAATTTATCATTTGATCTTTTTTTAAGACTTTCTGCTTCGAAACGCGGATTATATATAACAGATTCTGCGGTCTCTCTTACTTCAAGTAATTCATCTCTAGAACCGGAATGAAGAGTATTGCTGAGCTTCTCATATAATATATATTCCTTATTTAATCTAAACAAAATACTATTTTTACCTTTTAAAACATCATCTATTTGAAATTCTAAGGTCTGTTTCATATATTTTAAGCCCCCAATAAAAACAATAATGAAGTAATCTTACTAGCTTTTTAAATGTTTCTATCTGTCACTATTCTAAAATGTCACCATTTTAAAATTAAATAAAAACAATTAAAGTAAATGAGAAATATAGTCCTCCTCGAACATCGAAATATTTATAAATACTCTAAATTTCCTGTTCATATAGCCCTTGGGGGTTTGTAAGATAAAGACGAGATTAAATTAGCTCGTCAAAAGAGGTAAAATCATATTTAATAGGAGGATATAAAATGGCAAAGAACAAAGAACATATAAATTTAGTTTTTGTCGGTCACGTCGACCACGGAAAATCAACATCAGTAGGTAGATTATTATACGATACAGGTAATGTCGATGAACAGGCAATGAGAAAATTAAAAGATAAAGCAGCAGAATTAGGTAAAGGCGGTTTCGAATTTGCATTCGTCATGGATAACTTGAAAGAAGAGCAGGAAAGAGGAGTTACAATAGACTTATCTCACAAGAAATTCGAGACAGATAAATACTATTTCACAATAATTGATGCACCAGGCCACAAGGATTTTGTTAAAAACATGATCACAGGAGCATCACAAGCAGATGCAGCAGTTCTTGTATGCGGAGCAAACGAGATTAAAGGAACAGAAACAGCAACAGAATTACCACCTCAAACAATCGAACACGCAAGATTAACTAAAATCTTAGGAGTAGGACAATTAATTGTTGCAGTCAATAAAATGGACATGCAGGGATACTCACAAGAAAGATTCGAAGGAGTTAAAAAATCAGTTTCACAATTATTGAAAACAGCGGGTTGGAAAATTGACGATGTTCAGTTTGTTGCAATGGCGGCATTAACAGGAGACAATGTTGCAAAGAAATCAGACAAAATGCCTTGGTTCACAGGACCAACATTATTAGAAGCAATCAACAACTTGAAAGTTCCGCAAAAACCAACAGAATTACCATTAAGAATGCCAATTCAGGATGTTTATAACATCACAGGAATCGGTGTTGTTCCAGTTGGAAGAATTGAAACAGGAGTTATGAAAATAAACGACAAAGTAATTGCAGTTCCAGGAAGAGAAGGAAAAGGAGTTCCTGGTGAAATAAAATCAATCGAAATGCACCACGAACAAATGAAAGAAGCAGTACCTGGTGACAATGTCGGATTATCAGTAAGAGGCTTCGGTAAGAAAGATGTAGCAAGAGGAGATGTATTGGGAAGAGAGGATAATGTTCCAACAGTCGCAACTGAATTTACAGCACAAGTTGTTGTATTAAATCACCCATCTGTCATCACAGTTGGTTACACACCAGTCTTTCACATCCACACAGCACAAGTTGCATGCACAGTTATAGAAATTGTAAAACAATTAAATCCAATGACAGGAGAAACATTAAAAGAACATCCAGACTTCATAAAGAATGGAGATGCAGCAATCATAAAGTTCAAACCAACACATCCATTGGTAATTGAAACACACAAAACAATACCACAATTAGCAAGATTTGCAATCAGAGATTCTGGTGCAACAGTTGCAGCAGGTATGTGTATTGAAGTTGTAAAGAAAGTATAATTTTTTTATTTTCCTACCATATTTATTTAAATTTATGGTAAATTAACACTTATCATATGAGGAACTAAAGATGCAAAAAGCAAGAATCAAATTAGCAAGCACAGACATCAACAAGATTAATGATACATGTCAATACATAAAAGACGTTGCTGAAAAAACAGGCGTTTTAATGAAAGGCCCTATTCCTTTACCAACAAAAAAATTAAAATTGACAACAAGAAAAGGTCCTTGCGGCAACGGAACAGCAAGCTGGGACAGATATGAAATGCGAATTCATAAAAGACTCATTGATCTTGGAATTGATGAAAGAGCATTAAGACTTGTAATGAAAGTTCCTATTCCAGAAGGTCTTAACATCGAAATAGAAATGATTGATGAATAAATTCTTTTATTTTTTATAATACTTTTAATAACTTGAGATAAGAATAAACGCCCAGACTCGGACTTTCGTGTTCTTTTGGAAATTATTAGGCTCTACTTTAACTATGTTTTTTAATCTCTTTATCCCAAAATCTATTAGCCATAAATCTATATAGGAATTTCGGGATTATAAACTCCTTGTATAATTTTTTCTGTGTACTTTCACTAACTCTGCCATTCTTAGTAGCTTCTTGCCCTGCAAGATAACAGTTCTCTAAATATGTTTTATAAAGTTTTTGAGCAGATTTATTTTTTAACATTTCTGAAGAAGGTCTGTAGATTTTTCCAACAATTTCTTTTTTTCCGGAGTTTGCTGTTTGCTCAAAACAAAGATCTAGTCCTTGAAAATGATCTATTTCCGGGAAACCACAGACAGAAATAATAACCCATTTTTCATGCAATTCTTTAAATCTGTTAGGATGTCTTGTAAGATTTCCTGATTTCACAAGATGAGGATCAAGCAAGGGCATAGTCATTCTTTCCATAAATATTTTCATATGAGAAGTCATGTTGAATATATACAAAGGTGTGGCAAAAACAATAATATCTGCTTTTTTTACTTTCTCTAAGAGCTTGGGCATATCGTCTTTAAAAACACAAACTCCTGGTGTTTTGGTCCAGCAAGTATAACATCCTGTGCATTGATTGATTTTTTTATCTTTTAGGTAAATCTTTTCAATATCTGCTCCAGCATCCTTTGCTCCTGCTAAAAATTTATCTAAAATAATATCTGTTACGCCCCCTTTCTTTCTTGGACTTGAATTAAATGCGAGTATTTTCATAATGATCTTAAACAGAAGGTATTTATATTGTTTCCGATTATGTGTCTCTGGAAAGATAAATTTATATATTCTTACAATTATTAATTGACATGGATGATAAAGAACAAAAACCATTGATACAGAAACTTATTTGGCCTATTGCTATATTTCTTTTCTTTATGGCATTTGCTGTTTGGAAATATTTAGCTACAGGCAACACATTCTATATTTTTAATTTTGGCTACCTCGGGCTTGTTTTATCAATAGGCATTCTTTTGAGTGAGTTTCTTTCTAAAAAATCACAGTTATGGATCAGAAGATTAGTTCAGTTCTTCATCGGAAGCTATATGCTTGTTTATCTGGGATTTATTGAATTAGAAAATATGCAAATCGAAGGGTTCTTTTTTTGCTTGTTTGCAGGAGTTTTTGTAGCAGCCACATTACATTATTTTATTGCAAAAATATTCGGCCCCTTAATTTTCAGTAGGGGCTACTGTGGATGGGGTTGCTGGACTGCCATGGTTTTAGATTTATTGCCATGGAAAATTTCTAAAGGAAGATATAGATATTATGGCATGATTAGATATGCACATTTTACTCTCTCTTTATTGTTAACTGCATATTTTTGGTATGTGTTAAAAACAACAGACGTTATTGCTCAGCATACTTATATTGAATTGTATTGGTTTGCCATAGGCAATTTATTATACTATGTTATTGGGATATCTTTAGCATTTTTTCTTAAAGATAATAGAGCATTCTGCAAATACGCCTGTCCGATACCTGCAATTATGAAAATAACTTCTAGATTTGCTTTGATAAAAATGAAAATTAATAAAAGCAAATGTACTGAGTGTGGAACATGCGAAAAAGTATGTCCTATGAATATAAAATTACTTACTTATAAAAAAAGAAATCAGCGAATCCTCTCTACAGAATGCATCCTATGCAATACTTGTAAAAATTCTTGTCCAAAACAGGCAATAGCAGGGACAGCAGGATGTGATATCAGCTTTAAAGAAGAGCTTAATTATAAATAATAAACGCCCAGACCCAGACTCTCTCACTGACGTTCGGAGCATTGCCACCGGGCGTCAATATTTGAACTGGGAAGTCTTTCAACAGTGGTTTACTTGACCCGATTCGAGATTCGGCGATATTCTCCACCGCAGTACCGGGTTGTGCCATCTGGGCGTGATAGAAAGAAATGTAGAATATATTTAAAGTTGATTATTTAATCTCTCACAATCAGAATATATCTATGTCTGTATTTTGTTTGTGCATCTTTTTGCGCTTTTGTTTTTGATGCTTTCTCTGGTTTTAATGCAAAATAATACTGCGAACCATTTGGAGTCATGCCGTAGAAATCTCCTTCTCCATTTCTAAAAATATCTATTCCTTCTTTTTTTAATGCATAATATATCTCATCATCATTCTTATGCCTTAATGTTTTCAGGAATGCCTTTCTCTTTTCAAATGACCATTTATCAAAGTCCATGATTAAGAATTAGGAGAGGATTATTTAAAGGTTTGGAAATAAATAAAAATAAATATAATAGACAACTAAATACCGTCTTCTATTTTTTTAAGTAGACACTTTAAATTTATCCTAGAGCCCAATTCCAAAGTCTTGGAACTGCCCAAACAATAGCCATAATAATCACAAATAAAATGAATAATCCAAGTATAACAAATCCAACCCGTTTTATTTGTCTACCGCTATACTCCAGATAAGATGCGCTTTGCGTTTTTCTTCCATGTTTCCTATGTGCCATATTTATCACCATTTATCCTTTTTTTCTATTTCTGCTATTTTCTTTTTTAAATTACTTTTTTTCAAATTTTTATAAATTATCAGGATTATGATACCTAATAGAATTCCTGTAAATACTATGAATATAATACAAAGAATAGAAGGAGTGCCGTCATTATTTGCATAGAATGGAGTTTCTTCTTCTAATCTTAAATTTTCTTTAAGTTCATCTAATTTTGTTTGTTTAATCGATTGTGTTTTTGAACTCTTTATTTTTTTAACTGAATATGAACCTTCAGGTCCTAAAGAGGAATTACAGTTTTTACACTTTAAATCAGATTCGTTAATCTCAGAATTACAATTTGTACAATAGTATTTATGAATTTCAGGCATAAGTTACATAGAATTCGGATATATTTAAATTTGATGTTTTTCTCTCTCATTCCCCTATCTTCTTCATTTCAAATAAGAATTCAGATGCTCTTTTCAAAGAGGTTAATGCTTTCTGCTGTTTTGTTGTTTCAAGCATATTATATTGAAAAGTTGATCTTTTTCCTAATTCTAATTCATAATTTCTTATTATTTCTTCTGCTTTGAAAGAAGCTATTTCCATGGCATCATTCTGTAATTCTTCATAGTTTTCAAGCATGCCTTTTTTTAATTTATCGAGAACCAAAACAATTAAAGCATCATATGTAACTTTATGGACTATTTTATCACCTGTTTTATAGCCTAACTCGCATAAAATTGCATTTGCCATATAAAACATACTATAATAAGAACATACAACAACCCACAAATAAGGTTTAAGTTCTGAATTCATTAATTCATTAGCAACCTTTAAAGAAAGTTCAGCATTTTGAATATATGCTTGTTTTGCATTTTCATCATGTTTTTTAACTAACAAGCCATCTCGTAAATAATTTGCAAAATTAACAGAGGATTCTTTTTTATTAATCATTTCATCAACCTATAATAAAGTTCTATTCCGTGCAGAATCACATTATTTTGTATTGCTTCGCTTCCGACAGTTAATTCTTTTGAATTTTTCATAGCAATAAATTCTTTCTGGCTAAAAACATAAATATGCAATTTTAAGGGTATTAAAGAACTTATTTCATGAACTTTTTTTTCAAATTTTTCATGCATTTCATCAGAAACAATAAACATTAAATCTATATCCGAATGTTTGTTTTGTTTATTTTTAGAATATGATCCAAAAATCAACATTATGTGAAACTCAGATATATCTTTAAAATACTCGAGAACAAGTTTAAGATTTTTGTTTTTTAATAATTCAAATTTTCGTCTGTATTCTGCTTCATAAATCAATGGATGTTCTGAATAAATAATATTAATTTGATAAGAATTTCCTATTTTTTTTAAGAGCACAATTTTTTCTTTTTGAAGTCGTTTTATAAGTTCATACATATTTTTATAATCAATATGCACTTTTTCTGAAATCTGCTTAACACTGAATTGCATTTCTTTATTATCTAATAAGTATTTTAAAACATCTACATCTTTTCGCATCATAGTAATATCACCATAGTTATATGGTAGTATTAACATATTTATAAAGTTTATTTTTTTAAACATAATTAAAGAATAATAATAGTTCTTAATAAGTCTTTAGCTGTTTTTTTCGCAAAATTTACGAAAGTCCCGGATATTCTCCATCTTTAACAACCTTTAAATAATCCAAAATCTTACTATTTTAATAGAGTAAAGGGGGAATTTATGTCATTAGAAAAAATATTTTATGATTGGATGGACAAACCTCGTTTTCCAATAATACAAGGTGGAATGGGTGCAGGGATATCTTTATCACCATTAGCTGTTGCTGTAGCAGAAGCTGATGCAATAGGTACAATTTCTAGCGTAGGACTTAATTTATTTACAAGCAAAAGAGTAAATGAAAAATTAAATACTATTGATGCTGTTGCCAGAGAAGTTTCTGATACTAAAAAACTATGTGGATTTGCTGCAGTTAATATAATGGCAAAATTAGTACAAACATATGAAGATTCAATTGAGGGTGCTGTAAAAGGCGGAGCTAATATGATTGTTGTTGGTGCAGGTCTGCCAGCAGATCTTCCTCATCTAGTTGAAAAATTCCATGAAAAATATCATGAAACAAAAAAACACAATATCGGTGTAGTTCCAATAGTTTCATCAGCTCAAGTTCTAGAAATAATAATGCATAGATACTGGAAATCTAATACAAAAGACGGATACAAACCAGATATGATAATTCTCGAAGGACCAAAAGCAGGAGGACATATCGGATTTAGCTACAAAGCAATTGAGAAATCAGGTAAAAACTTTTTGAAAGATTATGATTTGTTTGATGTGCTTTTGCCAGAGGTTTTAGACTTTCTAAATAAAAATGGTTATCATATTCCAGTATTTGTGGCGGGGGGAATAAGAACTAGTTATGATGTAGCTAAAGCATTAAAACTTGGCGCGAGAGGAATACAATTTGCATCACCACTTATTGTATCAAATGAAAGTGGTGCATCAGAATCTTTTAAACAAGCAACAATTGATAGTACAAATGAAGATGTAATGTTAGGAACAAAAGAATGGGGTTCACCAGCAGGATACCCCTTTAGATATACTAAAAAATCACCTTTAACACAAGAGTTCAGCAATAGTAAATACTTTGGTATATGCAGAGCATTGATTTGTGCAACACCCCATCCTGAATTAACAAATAATTTATGTGAAGCATGCCCAGAAGGATATATCAAATCATTAGAAGGTATATGTCCTGCAATGGGAAATGAAATAAACAAAGCATTATATACTATGGGAACAGAAGTAAATTCTATAACAAAAAAAGCACCTGCATCAGAAATAATAAGAGAATTAATAGGATAAATTATTCTGCATATTCTAAAAAATAAATGCTTGATTGCTCGTTAAGTTCAATTTTTGATTATTTACGCAACTTCAAAAAACGCAAAAAACATTAATTTTTTAAAGGCATCAATCAAGTAATAACAAAAGATTAAAATGACAGAAATAAAAAGAGTTGAGGAACCATTCAAGTTTTATACTAAGTCAAGTCTGCCAGAACTTACTAATCTGAGAGCCACGACATTGATTGAACTTGCTGAGTTGATTAAGAAAGTCCCAGAGTCATCAATATATCACCATACTCATAATTTTCTAAGACAGCATCAAGACATACTGCAGGAACCGCTAAATGATTTCGCATATTGGATAAAATATATTCTTAAAGAAGAAGAGCTTGGAGAGATACTAGCGAGTATCGATACAGTCAAATTTAAAACTATTGAAGATTTGAGAAATATTATAGTAAACATCATAGAAGAGTATCTAGATATGAATCCAAGTTCCAAGCTTAAATTCGCAGAAAATGGTGAAGGGTTTAATTTCATAAAATCAATAAGCTTCATCTACGCTACAAATTATGAAGCACACAATATAAATGAATTCAAGGAAATATTAATGAAAGTAACAAGCGATTCTATATATTTTCATATGTTTGAGGCAAGGCTTAGGCTTAATAAGAAAACGAATGATTTCTCATTGTGGTTCGAGAAATATCTTGAGGACAAAGAATTGTCTGATAAAATTTCGATGCTTGATCCATACTCATATACTCTCGAAGAATTAAGGCATACGCTGATATATATGATTAATAAGAGGATACTTTCATATGCCCAAAATTGATGAATATATACCTATAGTCGGGGAACCTGTTATTGAAGAGTTAAAACTACTTGCAAAAAAACTTGAAGGCAAAAGTGTTCAACACATAAATTCTACATCTGTCGGAGGAGGAGTCGCTGAGATTCTCAACAGAATGGTGCCCCTTTTGAGGGAACTGGGAGTTGACACTAGATGGGATGTAATAAAAGGGGGAAAGCAATTCTTTGATGTGACTAAAAAATTCCATAATGCATTGCATGGAAAGAATATAGATATAACTGACAGAGATTTCGAAATATTTGATGAAACTACGAAAATGAACTTAGAGGAAGTCGACACACAGGAAGATATTATTTTTGTGCATGACCCCCAACCCGTAGGGCTCATAAAAAAAAAGAAAGACAATAAATGGATATGGCGATGCCATATAGATGTATCAAACCCCAACAAGAAAGTGTGGAATTTTCTTGAACCACATATAAATCAATATGATGCTTCAGTCTTTTCTTCTCCACACTTCTCACAAAAATTGTCGGTAAGGCAATTTCTGGTCGCACCATCAATCGATCCATTAAGTGATAAAAACAGAGAATTAAGTCAAAATGAAATAGATACAGTACTAAGAAAATATGACATCATAGAAGATAAACCTATATTAACTCAGATATCTAGATTTGACAGATTAAAAGATCCTGTTGGAGTTATAGAATCCTACAAACTTGTAAAAAAATATAATGATTGTCAGCTTATCCTTGCTGGAGGAGTTGCAAGCGATGATCCTGAAGGTCAAGAGGTTTTAGAGGAAGTAAAAAATGCTGCAGAAAAGGATCCGGATATTCACATAATATTATTGCCGCAAAATGATATTGAAGTTAATGCTTTGCAAACTGCATCGACAATAATCATTCAGAAATCATTGAAAGAAGGATTCGGTCTTACTGTTTCTGAAGCATTATGGAAATCAAAACCTGTTGTTGCCTCGAATGTTGGAGGAATTCCTTTGCAAGTAAAAGATAATTTTTCAGGGCTTCTCAGCCACTCAATACCAGGAACTGCTTTTAAAATCAAGAAATTACTTAATAATGCAAAGTATGCAAAAAGACTTGGTGAAAACGGAAAAGAACACGTAAGGAAAAATTTCCTATTGACACGACATCTAAGAGATTATATGCTCCTGTTTCTTTCATTGTATCATAAAGAAGATTTAAATCAAATATAGTGGCAAAAACATCTGAACTTTCTAATAAATAAAATAAATGCTCCCGCCGGGAAATTCAGTATTGAAAATTATTCTCAAATACATTTGAACCCGGGTCACAGCCGTGAGAGGGCTGCATGATGGACCGGTCTACACTACAGGAGCATAACATATAGAACCTGTTTATAAAACAGAACTAAAAAACCATTTATAAATTTATTGAGAATTATTTTGTTTTATAATTATCTTGTATATATTTCCAAAAATCTTTTTTATCAGTAACTCGTTTATGTAATGCTATATACTTATCTCTTAAAGATGAATAAGTTGTTTTTGTTAAATCATAAGGTGCTTGACAACATTCAGTTATATTTGTAACACCAATTGAGACTTGAGTAGTATCTGCAAATAAACAACCTAAACATTCACCTAAAATATCTTGTGGTTCACGAGGTTTTAAAGGATCATAGATAGGTATTTCTATTGTTTCTGGCTTTCTTGTTAATTCATTTATCACTATTTTTTTTTCTATTCCAGTACATATAAATTTATCAAGAGGACAATCAGGTCCAAATTTTCCTTGTTTTAACGGCATTTTACCCCCACTATAGAGAAGTAATGAAAGATTGCTTTTAAAGGTATTGAAAAAAGAAAAAGCTACGGGCCATAGGAGAACCTCACTTTGTTCGGGGCCCATGTCCCTTCACTTTGTTACGGGCCATAGGAGATTTGAACTCCCGACCGTCAGATTAAGAGTCTGCTGCGCTACCAGACTGCGCTAATGGCCCAAATGAATAATATTCTTAATAAATATAAAACGCCCAGACCCGGACTTTCATGTTCTTTTGGAACTTTTGAACCGGGATACCTTTCGGAACTGGCTCTCAAGGCCAGCGCAGTACCAGGTTGTGCCATCTGGGCATTATGTGGGTGGCGTGATTTGAACACGCGGCTTCCACGGTGCATTGCCGATTTAATTTCATTGTCCGAAGACTCAAAGCTCAAGCATTTATGAGCGTGGCAATCTAACCAGGCTGAGTTACACCCACATACAATAGATAGAAAAAAATAGTGATTTATAAACGTTTTTATTGTTTTAGATTATTTCTTTTTAATTAATTTAGCTAATTTTTCAAGCTCTTTTTTATCAGCTTCTGGACCTAGAACTGTAGAAATATATCCAGGATATTTTTTAAAGAATGCTTTTTCAGATGACCACATTTCCTTAAATTTCTTATCAACATCATGCATGGGATATAATTTAATGTGGCAATGATTAATCCCCATTCCTTCCATAACCATTGCAACCCTGTAAAGTTTTAATTTTTTCTCAAGAAGTTTTGCAACTTTCTTTGAAGCAAGCATTACTTTAGAATATTCTTTGTCTGGCATCCCAAAAGCATAAGAATCAAAATGTTTTTTGGGAATAATTAAAGTCATCCCTTTTGTATTTGGAAAAATATCTAATATTGCAAGATGATCTTTGTCCTCCCAAACTTTAAATGAAGGAATTTCTCCTCTTACAATCTTGCAGAATAAACAATCTTTCTCTATTTTAGAAAATTTTTTCGGCATCTACTCACCCAGATATTTATCAAGTTCTTTTAATGTAAGTATTCTTTCAGGATATTCCTGTCTTGTATCGTTTCTGTCTATTAAAACAGAAGGTATTCCTGCTACTTTTGCTCCGTCAATATCTGATTGCATTGAATCACCGACAACTAAAGCATCTTCTGGTTTTATTTTTAATTTTTTTAAGGGTGTTAAGAAAAAATCCTTATCTGATTTTAATTTGCCTGTATCACAGGATAATTCAATAAGATCAAAATATTCGTTTAACTTGAATTTTTCAATTATGTCTTTTGTAAAGCAATCTATATTTGCAACTAAAATTAATTTATATTTTCCTTTTAATTTCTCCAAAGTTTCTATTGTGTCTGGAAATACTTTTGACAATAATTTGTTTTTATTCCATACACCAATTAATTTCTCATAAGCGTAATTATCAGGAGAACTGTGAAATTCTGCTGCGGCTTCTTTTAATGCATCCGGAAGAGATTCATATTTTTTTGTCATAAACACTCTTTCAAATTTTGGAACAAACTCATGAAAATTCTCATTTATCCTGAAGAAATATTTTGCCTGTTTTAATGGACTTGGATATACTCCATGCTCAACTAATGTTCCTTGTAAATCAAATATAATTGCTTTTATCATTTTATTAACCCCTCGATAATTTAAGATAAAAACCTTGTTTTTAAAGGTTGTTGTTTTTCTTGAAATAATCCAGAATTTCTTTATGATTATTGAATATTCTATCTGCAGAATTTAATTTCTGCTGATTATAATGGTTTTTTATTGCAAAAACTCTGCATCCTGCTTTTTTTCCTGCAAGTACTCCTGCTTCTGCATCTTCTATAATTATTGCCTCTTTTGAAGTTAAATTTAATTTTTTAAGAGCATACAAGTAGCATTCTGGATCTGGTTTAGATGTTGTAACATCTTCATTTGCAACAATAAGATTAAAATAATTGTCCAAAGAATTAAACTTTAAAATTGGCTTGACAACTTTTATTGATGAACCTGTTGCAATAGCCAATCTGTAATTCTGATGTAAATATTTAATGAGTGGTTTTGCGCCAGAAATTAATTTTATTTTATCTATGTTATTTAAGAAACAAGTTCTTCTTTCATCTATTATTTTATTTAATGTTACTTCATCAATATTCGGAAAGTATCTTCTGACAAAATAACTTGTTTTTTGACCAACACACTCTTCAAAAACATGAGACGGCAAATCATATCCATATCTTTGCATTATTTTCTGCAAATTATTGAATTTTTTATCCTCAGTATTTACAATAACCCCATCAAAATCAAATATAATTGCTTTTAACATACTTTAAGGAATATTAAGAAATATATAAGGTTATTTGAAATTATTCCAATATAAAGATATCCTTAACCATACAAAAACAAATATATAAGAATAATCAAGTTTCTTCGTCTTTCTTAAACAACAGCCAGCCATTCTTTGCTTTTTCAAATTTAACAAGAACGTATTTTCCTTTTAATTTTTTTCCATGAAGAATAAAGACTAATTTATCGTCTTTTCGCGATTCCATCTCATAGGTTCCTTTGTCCCATATTTTGACAGAACCTTTTCCGTATCCTTCTTCTATATCTCCTTCGAAATTTGCATAGCTTAAATCATGATCATCGACTGCAATTGCCAGTCTTTTTATTCCTTCTTTTTTAGGAGGTTCTTTAGGAACAGCCCATGATTTGAGGACATTATCTAATTGTAATCTAAAGTCCCAATGCAGATTTCTTGCATGGTGTTCTTGAATGACGAAGATTGGTTTTTTCATTTTGGCATTTAGTTCTTTTTTCATTTTAATTTAACGCCCAATTTTTTAAGTTCTTTTTCAACTTGTTTATTAGTTTTAAAAAGAATAAAATTAATTCCTGCTCTTGATGTATTTTCTTTATATGCCTCACCATCATCTATAAAAACAATTTCATTTGGTTTAGATTTTGTTTTTTTTATTAAAAGCTTGAATATTTTTGGATCGGGTTTCCTAATCCCCACTTTATTTGAATTTATAATCAAATCAAACTCCTTGTAAAAATAATATTTTGAATTCAATTGACCAAGCCACTCTGTGTTGTTTGTTAAAAGACCTATTTTATAGTTTTTTTTCAATTCTGTTCTCAATTTATGGGTTTTCGGAATAGGCTTCATATGATTTAAAACCACAGAATTTAATTTTTTTGCATCATGATTTTTCCCTGCTTTTTTTACAAAACTTTTCCAAAATTCGCTCTTAGAGATTTTGCCTGTTTCAAAATCAACTATTTTATGCCATCCAGACATTACTTTTTCTATAGGTAGATTTATTTCTTTTGCAAGTTCTTTCATTAATTTTTTATGATTATAAGTAAAATAAACGCCACCAAAATCAAATACTATGTATTTTATCATAATTACAAAAAGAAGCATTAATTTATAAATTTATGGACTGGTCTAGAATTTAATTACAATGCACCTATTGCATCCATTAGTTTTTCATGTCCTTTTCTTAATTCTTCAAATTCTTTCAATTCTTCAATAGCAATCTGATGCTTTGATTTATCTTTTAAATTCCCTGATTGTTCCATTTTGTATCCACCTTTTTATTTCATCATCCGAATAATATCCTTCACGAATACCTTGCAGAACTCTTGCCTGAGAAGGATCGTCTTTTATTGCAAATTTCTTTTTATTTATATACACAAAATATTTAGTCACAATAAAAGCAGTTCTTCTATTTCCGCTTGCAAAAGGATGTTTTTGAATAATGTCTTTCAGCAAAAATGCTGCTTTATCATAGATGTCGCCTTCTAAACTTTCACAATCCTCAACTATTTTCATTATTTTTGCATGGCTTAATACTTCCGCTTTATCTGCTTTTTTTATTCTTATTGTGCTAAGTGCAAATAAATTGTATTCTATTATTTTTTCTGCAGAGGGATAGGTTATTTCAGCCATAATCAATAAAGAACATTCTGATTTAAAAATTTAATTAAATGGACTGATTCTAACTTAAATTTTCAATGCAAATTTCTTGCAGGGTGTTCTTGAATGACGAAGATTGGTTTTTTCATTTTGGCATTTTATTGGAAAGGAAGAGTTTGTATTGCTGAAAATATATTGTTTATTGAGAAATAAGTCCCAATGCAAAAAATAACTAAAACAATAAAGAAATACAAATACATCAAAAGGTCTTTTTTTGGTTCGTCTTTCATTAATGAATTCGCAATAAAAGAGACATTAAACAGAACAACAATCAATATTGCAATTATTATCGGATTTGATGGCGTTCCAAACATCGAACCTATTCCTGCTACTCCCAGAGAATTTTGTGCATTTAGAGCTTCCATTTGTTTATTTAAAACCAACATCAAATTATCTACGAAAAAGAAGGTGAATGCACATAAAAATGAAGGAATTATTCCTCCAACAATCAAAATTTTATTTTTATGTGTGACTCTATTCAAGACAAATCCTGTGACATATCCAAAAACTAAGCAAACTATTGCAGAATAAATGTAAAATGTTAAATTTGTATTTAGAAATGATGAAGCTAGCGTCAGATAACCTATAACTCCTATTAAAACAACAAAAGAAATCAATATGGTCAGAACATACAAGAACCAATGTGTCTTCTCTCTTCGCATCTCTGGAAATACCATGATTGTTCCTTATTCTAGTTCTTTATAAATTTTAATAAAATAGAAATATGGACTGGCTGGGAATCGAACCCAGAGTCTTTTCGTTGCGAACGGAACATATTAACCATTCTACTACCAGCCCATACGACCAGAAAACTCAACAAACTTTATAAAGTATTTCCTTTTCTAATTAGTGTGGATATCGACGAATTAAAGACAATTATAAAAAAGCATGCACTAGCTAATGCGCTTAAATTTAATGGAAAAACAAATCCTGGAGCAGTCATTGGAAAAGTTTTTGGGGAATATCCTGAATTAAAATCAACAATGAAAGCTGTTTCTTTTGAAGCAAATGAAATAATTGCAGAGATAAATGAATTAGGAGTAAATAATATAAAACAAGAATTAGAAACTAATTTTCCTGAAATGCTTGAAGAGAAAGAAAAGAAAGATAAAACATTATTACGAGAATTAGACAATGTCGATAAAACAAAAGGAGTTATAATGAGATTTGCTCCTTCTCCGTCAGGACCAATGCATATAGGACATGCAATTACAGGAGGATTAACTTCATTGTATGTAAAAAAATATGGTGGAAAATTCATATTAAGAATTGAAGACACAAACAGCAAAAACATCACAACAGAGGCATATGATATGCTCTCTGAAGATGCAAAATGGATTTTTGGAAATGTTTCTGAAGTATGGATTCAATCAGACAGGATGAAAATTTATTATACTTACGCTGAGAAATTTCTAAATCTTGGAGCAACATACATATGCACTTGTTCACAGGAGCAATTCAAAAAATATGCAGACAAGTCAGAAAACTGCCCGTGCAGAAATAATTCTATTGAAGATAATTTAAAAAAATGGAAAAAGATGTTTGACAAAGAGCAAGGATTCAAAGAAGGAGAAGCTGTTGTAAGATTCAAGTCAGGAATGCAGGACAAAAATCCAGCAATGAGAGATTTTCCTTTAGTTAGAATAAATGATTCTGAACATCCACGACAGGGATTAAAATACAGAGTTTGGCCATTGATGAATTTATGTGTCACAGTTGATGATATAGAGGCTGGAATGACTCACATCATAAGAGCAAAAGACCACGCAGACAATGCAAAACGACAGGAAAAAATGTACAATGCACTGGGAATTGGAGATAAATTTCCAAAAACATATTTCTTGGGAAGATATAATTTTGAAGATCTTGAAATCTCGTGCAGCAAGACAAAAGCAAGAATAAAAACAGGAGAGTTTTCAGGATGGGAAGACATAAGAGTTCCATTTTTGCAGGCATTAAAAAGAAAAGGATACCAGGCAGAAGCATTTCTTAAATATACAAAATTAACAGGACTTTCTCCTGTAGATAAGACAATTCATGCAAAAGATTTTTTCAAATCAATAAATTCATTCAACAAAGAAATAATTGATCCAAAAGCAAAAAGATTTTTCTTCATGCACGACTATGAACAAATAATAATCCAAAACGCCCCTCATCAAAATCTAAAATTAAAATTACATCCTGATGATGAATTAATAGGACATAGAGATATAGAGACAGAAGATGAATTCCTCATCTTGAAATCAGACTTGAAAGAATTAAAACAAGGAGAATTATACAGGTTTATGGACTGCCTGAATTTCAGAAAAATAGACGACGGAAATCTTTTTGAATTTGATTCATTAGATTATGAAAAATTCAAAGGAGAAGGTAAAAAAATAATGCATTTCCTTCCTGCATACAATAATATTGACGTCGAAATATTAATGGATGATGCAACAACAATATCTGGTGTTGCAGAGCATTCAATAAAACAATTAAAAACTGGTGACATAATACAATTTGAAAGATTTGGTTTCTGCAGACTTGATGCAATTGAAAAAAACAAAAACGGAAAATTAATTTATAAATTCTGGTTTACACATAAATGAACCTCCCCGCACTAAAGTGCGGGGTATCTTTCGTTAGGCAAACGAAGTA
>CAZSEK010000004.1:15195-38697 GCA_964605945.1 uncultured Methanosarcinales archaeon | reverse complement strand
TTGTGCAGTCTCCTTCAAGGTGATATCCTGCATCGCAAAAACTAGTGTCAACCTCACATATCTGTGCACCTGCTGGACCAGTACACTTCCCCGTGCATCCTGCCATAACACCTTCTAACATAATAATAAATCCAAAGAAAAGAACAATTAACAATAAATATTTTTTATTCATTACCCATAACCTCTTTATTGCATCTATATATTAGATATTATATAGATATAATATATTCTTTGATGTTTTTATTTATAAAGTTAATTAAAATGCAAAACAAATAATAGCAAATCTTTTAATTTAAATCTCTTCCAAGATATTTTTCTTTGAATATTTAATTTTATTGTTTTTCAAAATTTCTTCAAACTCATATGTATTAATCAAAGGAAGTTTAATAGCACCATCTGCAAGTCTAACTCCCTCCAATTTAGAAAGTATCCCTTCCGAGTATCTGCCTGAAAGAATATAATTAAATTTGACTTTTTCAAGATGCGACAAATTAGTTAAATCATAAAAATACAAAGAATAACTTTTAAAACCTAATTTTTCAGAAAAATACTTTCCTGAAAATAGACTAATTCCCTCTAATAAAATACCGGTTCTGGCAAAAAAAGCAGAAGAAAACAATTCAGGCAAAAGTATTTGCTTTAAATCGAAATTTTTATTTAATTTTTTAATTTTAAATTTAATAGACTGTAATTTTTCAAGACGTTCTCTCAATGTTCCTTCTAAAAAAATAATAATAATATCTATATCCGCAGGAATTTCTTTGCCTTTAGCAAAAGAACCATAAACAACAATATCAAATATTGTTTTATTTTTTTTCTCAGATTCCAAGAGTTTTTTTAAGTTGTTCAGCATCTTCTTTCAGCATTTTCGCAGTTTCTCTATCCATTTTCGCAGTATAACTCTGCTGATAGAAAGGAAAATCCCTGTCAGCAATATTATAAATTTTAAAATATTTCTTTTCAAGAATTCTGAATCTATCAGAATGAGATGAAGGAACATAACCTTCTTTTCTTAGAATAAAAAGATCGCATAAAGCCGCGATTGCCTTAAAAAATAATGTCGTAGCAGTATTAAATTTCTCTTTTTTAAATGCATCTAAACCGAAAGAATAATATTCCTCAAAATTATCAATTAAAATCTTTTCCTTCTCATCCATAGGTATAGAAAATTAATCAGGTATTTAAATATTTCGGTTGTATTATACAACTAATAAAAGATATTTGAATTTTAAAGTTGTATTATACAACTAATAGTCAGAAAATAGAAACGCAATCTATATCAACTTTAAATCATGAAGTATTTTTGCAACATCTGCTTTGGATAGTGTGCCTTCATCCATGAATTCGAATAAAACATTTGAAACAGTTTCTTTAGGAATTTTTCCTGATAATAAAAGTTTTGATAATATTTCTTTGAACACATCTGATGTGATTTCTTTTTTAGAAAGTCCTTTGAATAAAGTAAGTGTTTCTGTCTGGCTTAATGAATCTGAACTCAATATTGAATTTATTTTTCCTTCTGACTGACCTGACATCAAAGAAAGTTTAGAGGATATTTCTGAGTTTGAAACACCTTTACCTAATTCATCAAGTTTGTCAAAAACTTCGCTTGATCTTTTTGAATTTAGTGATTTGCCTTTGTATTTTTTTTGTTTTGCATCTGCTAATTCTGTTTTCCTGTCTTTTGACTGCCACAGCTCAGATAATTCCGCATATCCATCATCTAAATGTTTTTCAGAAACAGAATGTTTTTTTTGTTCAGGAATATTTTCCTCTTTTTCTGCTGAAATTTTATTCTTTGAAGGTTTTTCAGCTATTTTTTTCAGCTCATCGTCTGAGCTTCCTGAATCCTCATCAAATCCTGAAAGCAGTGATTTTCTGTCTTTGGATTTTTCCTGCTGTGTCTTAATTAGTTTTTCTTTCTGCAACTGGAGTTTTTTCTGCTCATCAGCAGATAGTTGATGAATATCTTGTTTCCCAATTTCTTGCGGGTGCTGTGGTTTCTTTCCTATATTTGCAAGATTATTGAAGAATCCTTGTTTGCTTCCTTGTGCAGATTTCATCTCTTTTGCAGATTTGCTGAAATACATCATATAGATAATATATCCTCCTGAAGCAAGAAGTATTAAAACACCAACAAGTAAAATAAAAAGTCCTACGGGATTTAATTTAGTTATTCCTATTTCAGGCTGTTCATCATCATCTGTTTCGCAAGCCAGTTCACAATTTCCACCGCAGTCTACTCCTTCTTCTGTGCCGTCTTCTTTTCCATTATCACAGGAAGATTCTGTGCAAATTGTATTCATGCAATTTCTTGAATAACAGTCATAATCGGAGAAACATGTTTTTCCTATCAAGCATGCATCACAACTTCCTCCGCAGTCAACATCAGTTTCATCACCGTCCTGTATGTTGTTGTTGCAGTTAAAAGTATCTCCTCCTATATAATTTGTATCTGAAGAAGCAGTTCCATTATCCTGATAACTAAATGATAAAGTAAGCTGTGCTGTTGCATTATTATTGTTATTATCATAAGCTATTGCGCATAATTTTCCTGTTGAAGTGTATTCTAGAGGAACATCTGTCGAATAAGATTGTTCTTCATAATATGCATCTTCATTATCGCATGATTGTGATTTATTTTGCAAATAAGCTAATTCAAATGTTGATTTACATCCTGAACCGATATCAGAACAAGTTACATTAACATATATTTTTTCTCGAGTAGTTTCTTTAGACATTATTTTCATTAAAAGAGTTGGTGCAATAAAATCACATTCAATTAAATTTGCCTGTGATGCTTTTATTGTTGCGGTTGCTAAATTAGAAGGATTTCCTGCCCTATCAATTGCATATCCTGAAATAGTATATGTTTGATTTTCTTTTAAAATCATAGATAAAGAAATAGAGGAAGAGAATGATGTTCCTTCTCGTAATATTGTTCCAGTGCTATTTTGTATAGTATAATTATATTCTCTAATTCCTGAACCATTTGCATCAATTGCATTCATTACGAAATTTAATTTATTAAGTCCACAACTATTTTCATGCGCATCTATTGTTAATGTTGGTGCAGATTTATCCACAAAAACATCGAATGCGGCAAAATCTACTAATCCTGAACTAGTAGAACAAGATGCATTAAATTTGTTTCTTCCCTCCACTAAATCACTAACAAGACGCGTATGGATTGTTCCTGTTGGAAGAGCATATGGTGTGTTTTTATAATATATTGTACATGTAGCAGTTATTGATGTTTTAACACTTAAATTCATTGAATTGGAATTTACATATTCTGGACAATTTCTTTCAATTTTAAGAGAATTATTGATAAGATAATCTACAGTATATGCTGAAGAACTATCCCATTGTGCAAGATTTGTGCATTTTATGTTGTATGGGAATGTTAATGGACCTAATCTCCTCTCATCATATATCGAATCGGAATAATCTATTATTATGCTGTGTTTTTTCTGATAGGACATAAATTCATCAGGGTCTTCAAAGCCAAAATATTTATTTATTTTTGAATCATTAATTGTACAAACTGTTTTGTCATTTGTTGTGACTGTGATGTTTGTTTTTCTGTTATCCCAGTCGAAAACAGGATTTGGAACTGCTGATGCTGTTATTGTGGATGCATCCGAATCATATCCTAACCATGTTGAAAGACCTGCGAAATTTTCATCTGCATTTGTTGAAACTCCTGAAGGCAATGAACTTTTCTTACAAACTACAACCCATTCTTCGAACTTATTTTCGTCAGATATTGTTATATCAGTAATATTATTTAGTGTAGCATTTGTTTGATTAAAATCTAAAGGCATATCATCATATAATTCGTCATATGTTTTAACATTTAAAATTGCGCCAGGAAATCTGCCATATCTGCATATTGCTTTTTCTCCTGTTAAAATAGTTACATTAAACATTCTTGTTTGAGCAATTCCGAATTTAGGAGAAATTAATTTAATTAACATTTGTGGTTTATCAATATTAAAAGTAGCAGACGCACTTACATAATTAAAATCTTCATCTCTTGCATTAATATCGAAAAAATAATTATCATTAAACAATATTATTTGAGGTGTAAAATTAAATACTTTATTTAATTGATTTGACTCGTTAGGCAGTTGTGAAAAATAATCACTATAATCAAATCCTAATGAATTTCGAAGAGAATAGTCAATTATAGTTACAGGATTTTCAGAATAATTAACCAATACAACTGGTTTTGAAATATTATAAGAACCTAAAGGTTGAACTGCTAAAACGGATGAAAAAGAAACACCTATTAAAACTAAAAAAATTATCGTGAACAATAAATTCAATGAATAATGTTTTAATTTAAATGAATTCAATTTTCTCTTTTCCTCTTTTTAATTATAATGGTTATTAATATTTTAAATTAATTTTTATTGTGGCGCAGGAATAGTAACGACTCCGCCACCGCCACCTGTTGTTGCGGTTGGAACTTGTATTGTTATTACAGGTTCATCAAATCGTGTATTTTTGATATTCAAAATAACACATGTTGGATTTTCTTCATTGCCTCCTTTATCTATGGAATAATAACATAATTCAGGATAATTTCCATATTGTTTGTAATATGAATTTGCATCTTCGTTAAGATAATCTATGATGAATGGTGATGAAAATACATCATAAGCCGATAGGTCGTCGCATTTTATGTCTTCTCCTGTTTCCTCGCAGTCTCCATTATCTTCATCGCAAACTTCCTCTGATTCCTGCAAGCAATAATATGTTTGATTGCATCCGAATGAAAGATATTTTGAGAAAGTTCCTGCATAAAGCAAACTATCTGAATCATTGCACATAAAATTCATCTCAAGATAATTTGTTGTTTTTGAACTGTCATATGCATCATCTTTATAGCAAATTCCGTATTCGCATTCCCAATAATCTGATAAATTTCTTGCTGTTGCATCCATTGTTGTTTTTGGAGCAATCTCATCTATTGAAAAATAAATTGCATCTGCTAAATCTCCTTGCACGATTTCTGGTTCAAAACCTATCAGAGTTATATTACATGCAGTATAATAAATATGAACACCTGAATTCTGCTGTGCTGAGGATAAAGGCATAGATGCATTGTGTTTGAAACAGTTAGTTGCTCCTGGGGTACAAGAAGTTCTTTCAAAAGTGTTTGGTGACATCTCATTATAATTTAGATGGCTGTCAGAATATCTGCATGTTCCAAAATTCTCTGTCTTGATGAATATTTCTTTAGGAAGTTCTGTTTTTCTGAATACTTTATTGCTTGGTGTCGCAGAATTTATTCGCATATCTCCTTCAATAAATAAGCTGTCGTTTATAATTTTATGATTATTTGCAAGATCATAACAATCAACATACTCATTGTACCATCCATCTCCTAAATCAGGATATGTTGTTGTTAATTTTCCATTAATTGCAGTTATTTCTTTTTCATTTATATTATAATATTTCAGCCAGTAATAATTTTGAGCGTCGTCTCGTTTTAAAGAAAATGTGCATGTAACTGGAAGATTTTTTTCTTCATTTAAAATTATATTAAATGTTATATTTGATCTATAATCATTTCCTGTTCTTGTTACTTGGTAATATCTCATTAAAGACATAATTGGAGGAGTTGTATCTAAATTAAATGTGAAATTCTTTACAACTTCAAGATTTCTTGCAGGGTCTTCTGCATAATAAAATAAATTATATTTTCCTTCATTTGATAAAGGAACATCTATCCAGTATTTGTTTTCTAACAATGAGTTTAAAGGTTCAGATCTGTTTATTAGTTTATTAGGATAGCATGTTGGTGAGGAAGTATTTATGCAATAATATAAATTTATTCTATACTTGGAATTTGCTGTTGTTTCTCTAAAAACCCACGAATTATCATTAACAACTAACTCATCTGATATGTCCATCTTTGTATTGTATGCGTTTTTATTATTTATTGTTGTTTCTGGAGGCATATAATCTTTATTGCATGTTTTGGTTTTTGATTCTGAATATCCCATACAATCTTCTGTGTTGTTTCCGTCGGCATCTTTAATGCATTTTCCATCTTCTGCAGAACCCATCCATTTGCATCTTCCTAAATCAAGTGAATCATTGCTTGAATAAATTAGTTTGTTTGTACCATCTAATTTTTCTGTGAAAATAGAATTCCAGGTTACATCAACTGAAACATTCTGTTGTTTTCCAACAGGACCTATGCAATCTTCTTGTGAAATATAATTAGAACAGCTCATCTGAGATTTATTCAGGCAATCAGCACCATCAAAATAACAATTCTTATTGCCGTATAATGTGCATGTGTCTTTCGTGCAGTCTTCATAGAATCTGTTGTTTGCATCTTCTGTGCATAAGTTACAGTTCTGGTTTTCTGTGTTTATTGGTCTGCATACACCTTTATTGAATTGTTTGTTGTAAGGTATCCATTCGCAATTTTCTATTTTGTAGCAAAAATCTGATACGCAATTTTCTTCTGAAAAATAATCATAACATGATGCAACTTCTTTGCATTCTTTAGACATATCTACTGCTGTTTTTGTATAATCAAGATAACATCCCATATCTAAATTTGAAGGTGAAGCTATAGACGGACACTCATTATTTCCTGAATCTAAATATATTTCAATTCCTTGAAATCCGAACAATCCAAAAAAAGCATTGCACTTTTCGCATTTTGTCTGATTTTTGCACACAGGCAAATTATCAACAAATGTGCAGTATTCTTCTTGCTTGCAATCAGTTATTGTTTTCTTATTTGTTTCGTCGCATGAAATTATCCCATTTCTATTATTTGCTGCGTTTGTTATGCAGTTTGGATCTGGACTTCCGCTGAAACAATATTCATCTCCTGCATAAAAACATTTTTGAACTGTCTTTTTATCTACACCGGTCTGTGCTTCATAATCTAAATTATAATTTGCTGTAAGCTTATAGCAATAAAATTTATTGGATAAAATGGTTGTATCTGGATATGAAAAAATCTTACCTTGAATTTGCATATTCCACTCTTTGCATCCTGTTCCTACGCATTTATCGAGTTTGAAATCATCTATGTATTTATTGCATTCTGGTTTTGAAGGACTCCATGAAATATCCAATCTAAGAACATGTTTTGTATAAGACGCTGCAAGTGTAAAATTACCTGCATCTGTTAAACAAGGATCTTCTGCAATAAGGTGAGAATCACATTTGCAATTAACACAATCTATAGTACTTCCTGATGCACATTGTTTTCCATTTACAAATTGATTTAAATCATTTATTTCACATTCTTCCCCTGTTTCAAGAATATTATTGTTGCATGTTGAAGGCAATTCACATGCTTTTGTTACTATTGGAACACCTAATTGAGCATCAGTGCATGTTTCAGAAGATTTTCCAATAACATTTCGTGTATCGTATAATCCATTATTACATGTTGTAGTCCAGTCACTATACCTCCAATAACAAGCAGAACAAGTTAATGTGATGTCTTGATTTGTTTTATCTGAATCTATGTTGGTGAGTGTTAATGTTCCTGCATTGCATCCTGATTTTGATGCTGTTATTGTAAAAGATGAAGGCATATCGCTGAATGAATAATATCCTGTTGAAGTTGTTGTGACTTTAACAGTATTTATGTTGTTTTCTATGATTGCTCCTGATAAAAATCCTGTTGAATTTTTTATATATCCTGAAACAGAATAGGTTTTAGAAGGATCGCAAAAATTATTGCAATTTGTTCCATCTGGAAGAATAGTGAATGCATATGTTGAATTTGTTTTAGTACATGCATCTCTTGTTCCATATAATGCATAAACACCACTAGATGAACAACAGCATCCGAAATCACATTGCGATAATTCCGAGCATACTGATTCAACATATGTCCCTGAAGGACATGTTGATGCAGCACTACATCCATTCGCAGTTATGCAGCATCCTGCACTTGCAAAATATGATGTAAATAGAAATAATGATACAAAAATAACTGTAAATAATGCGAATTTAATCTTGTTTTTCCAATTCATATCTTACCACACCTTCTTTTTCTATTATTTAGGATTTATATTTATAAATATTGTTATATAGAGCATAAATTATGAAGGCACACAATGATGAAGAGTTGTGCATTTGTATCCTGAAGCACAGCCTATATTTGGTTCTGTGCATGTAGAACCACAACTATTTGTTAAAATATCATATTCGAATCCTCTGCAATATATTTGAGCACATATTGAAGTACAATAGTTTCCATTTCCTAAATAATATCCTGGTGGATGATTTCCACAAGGTCCATATGCTGTACATGAATCAAATGTTGAATTTTTACACACATTGATTATTGTTTCTGTTTGGCATGTTGAAATGCATTTTAATTCAAAAGGGGAATAAATACATTTTCCTGTGAGTTTAGGAAGAATGTTTTTCGGAATATTGTTACAATAATCATTTGCACCACACTCACCACTACAAACACAATCAACAGCTACAGTACATCCTCCATTACCATCGCATGTTGCATTGCATTTAAATGGCCCGCTTGAAGGAAAAAGAATTCCTGTTATTGTTGTTCCGTCGCTGCAAACTCCTGCTGAATTGCATTTTCCTGTTGCACCGGAATATCCTGCATATTTTTCAAAGGTATTTTGACCTAAATAATTTGTACATCCCGGATTTAAATTTGAATCAATAAACTTTCCATGAACATCTATTGGAGGACCAGAACATCGTTCAGTACCCCCCATTGAATTAGTATCTGCACACGCTTCAACAACAGTTCTTGTTTCAACAGCAGTTCCATTGCAGATGTTTCCTCTATCTCCTGAACAGTTTCTTATAAATGTTCTAAAATAAATATCATTGTCATAGTTGCCAGTAAAAATACCATAATCATAATTAACTTGATTATTGGGAGGCAATGGTTCTCTTGTTATAAAATCAAAAAAGGATTTATCCCCCCCGTACGTTTCATTACGATAACATTCAACTCCTGTTCCAGCATACATTAAATCATCAGTGCAACAAGTATGATTTGCATAGAATGCGTCCCAAAAATCAAATGGCTTCTTATTATACGGAAATGCTGAATTAGAACTATTACGATGAGGCAAGCATTGAACTACATTTAATTGTATTTTTGTCATGTCCTCTCGTCCATCTGTTGTATTTACAGTTAATGAAATGTTGTGTTCTCCAAGAATAGAAAAATTAAGTGGTTTTATATTTGTGATATTATATAAAATATTATTTGTTTCATTTGGAATAGTTAATGTTTTAGATTGATAGGAATCAGGATAAACTATTTGTTTCACAACATAAAACTCAAGAGAATCATTCCATATAAAATGAGAAAGACTTCCTATTGAAACAGTTGAACTTGAACCATCAAAAAAATAAGGATCTTCTGTCGACGCCAAACTATTATCTATATCTTCATAAAAATTAGTTCCTGTTATATTTGCAACAGGCAAATCAAAAACTAAAATTCTGATTGTCTGCCAATCTTTTAGCTGCTGCCGCCCATATTCTTTAATCAGAATTTTCACCAGATGAAATCCTGTGTCTTCTTTAATTAAAGTATAATTTGCATCTTTGGATGTTTCTAAAAATAATCCTGACTTTGTCCAGTTATGCAGACGTTCTTCATTTTTGTTACTCATACAATTTGCAATTACGTATTCAATAGATGAACCAAGACAGTTAGGATTCTCAAAATCATAATACTCATCATAAGTTTCTTTCCATAAACTATATTCGTAAGTTAAATTATCGTCGTCAGGATCATATCCTTGAGGCATTAAAATTATTGTTTCATTTTCTATGTACGCCAAATCATATAATTTATTATCAGATGTTTCATGAATATAATCAAGAGCAGGTCCTCTATTTTTTACTGCAAAATAAAATATCAAAGGCATTCCTTGTATTTTTGTTTTGTTGTCTGTTATTTCCATAACATCTATTAAATTTTCTCCTGTGTGTATTGTTTTGATTTTTTTTACAGAGTATTCATCATAGAAAAGAGCATTTCCTCTGTCTTCAATCATGTTAAAACCAGGATCTGTTGAATCTTTTCTTAGCATCTGGAAAACATAATCATAAACTTCCTTGAATCTTATATTTTTCTCGACTTTAAAATCAATCATCTTTATTATTGCTTTTTTTCCTGCGGTTTCAAAAGTAAGTGGATAATTTAATTTTACCTGGATATTATTTTTTCCGAAAGTTATTTCTACTTTAGACTCATCATCCTGCACAGTTATATTTGCCCCTGTTCTTTCATTTAGTACTGTAAAATCCACACAATTTGATATTTCTCCCTCGATAAATTTTTCCATGTTTTCCTGTATGCTTGATGAATCTTCCTGACTGTATGTTCCTGATTCACACGACTGATAGAAATAGGAAGATGCTCCTGAATTCAGTTTGTTTGATCCATTCCAGTTGCATAATTTTGTCAGATTATTGAATCCGAAAAAGCCAGAGTATTTTATGAAGCTTCCTGAAAATCTGCAGTTATCATAATAGAACTGCTCGAGCATATATATTGATGTGTTTTCATAAGGATATTCTGGAGGAGACAATCTCACTACGCAATTTTCTTTTGCAACATTATTTGGAAACAGCACGACAGAAACATTAACTGTCCTGTTGTATATTTCATTATAGACAGAAACATACTGTGTATTTTTTTCATCCTCGTCAAATTCAAATATTCCATTCTGCATAGATGCTCTTATTATTGCTTCATCAGCGACTGCATCAAGACAGCTTGTTACATATTGATTAATAGAATTTTGATTTATGTAATTTTGAATCTCTTTTGATGCCTGAGCATCCATCTGCGAACGTATCACGAGAGTTCTTGCATATATCGCAAAAGTAAATATAAAAAATAAAACTATTCCAAGAATTACAATTATTGTAAACTGCCCTCTTTTTCCACTCCCAAAAACCATATTAAATCATAACGTATTAGATTTATAAATGTTTTGAAAATTAAAAATAAAAAAAAAAATAAAAAATAATTGGATTATTCTGCTTTAGCTTCTGTTTTTTTAGCAGGTGTTTTTTTAACGTCTTTTTTCTTAGCTTCTTTTTTGGTTTTTGCTTTTTCTGATTTTACTGTTGGCGTTTTTGAAGCTGCTTTTGTCAATTGATGTCTTGTTGCTTCAAGTCGTGTCATCTTTGTTTTTGGTGTTGTTATTTTAACTTCATGACCTAAACCCTTAAATGCGTTCACAACATCTTCATGTGGTGCGTTCTTTTTTATTTCGAGTGTTTCATCCAATGGCTCAAGATGTATTGTATTGCATTTCTTTCTTCTTGTCATTCCATCTATAAGGACATATTTTCCTTTCAAGACATCCACAACAACGCATTTTTGGCCTGCATCTCTGCCTGCTAATTTAATACATAGTCTTCCTACTTCAAACATTTTGTTCTTCTCCGTTTCCACAGAATGATTCCGTCGCCGTAAAATCTGGGAAACAATTTTTGCTACAATTTTTACCGTCTTCGAATTTTTTGAGTATTTTTTCGAAACGGCAATTCATATTGCAATTTTCTTGCCGTATTAATGTTTTGTCGAAGAAAATTCGACCTTAGGACGGTAAAAAAATTGTAAATAATAAAAATAAAAAATCTTAATTAATTGCTGCTTTTATTTTTGCTCTCATGCACTTGCTGCAAAGCATTCCTGCATATGGTCTTTCTGGTCTTTTTTCTGTTTTTGCAAGTTTTGCCATCTGACTTGGCCTTTCTGATGCAACACCAGGCAATACTTGTTTGCATACTGCACAGTGTGCTTTTGCAGGCTTTCTTTTAGCATAAACTAACTTTGAGCCTTTTGCTGTTTTAACGTGAATTCTTCTTAATGTTCTTGATCTTCTGCTTGGTCTTGGCATTTTAAACCTCTAATTATACAATATCTTATAAGAATAGGAATTTTAGGGGATTTATAAATATTTCGAGTTACTTGAAATATTTTGGAACAAAGTGACAAAATGTTTTGGACGAAAATAACCCTGATATCCTCTAATAAACATTAAACAATTTCCTAAATAATGATGATAATGCTATTGATAAGAAAATGTATGTTGCAAGCCATCCTGGATGCCATCCAAATAAATTAAATGTCTCACCAAAAGGATGTACTCTTTTATTATCGATAACAAGCATTTTCAGTTTACTGTCCTGAATTGATTTTTCAGGTTGTTCGTATTTTCTTTCCTCTGTTATTAAGAATTTATGATCATATTCTTCTGTATTGTAAATAACGTGAATTTTATACTCCCCTGCCTCTCCTTTTAATTTCCAGACCGCTTTTCCGTCAATAATTTCCTGTGCTGCTCCATTTAAATATTCTAAATCAGGAATTGATGTCAAATTGATTGTTCCTTTTGCACCTTCTCCGAATTTTGCAGTTATTGAAAAATCAGTATTTGGAGTTATTGGAAAATATGCAATATGCATATTCAACCATGCAAAAATAATTATAATTGGAATAAATGTATATATTGTTGATTTGAAAGAAGCCATCATGTATTTCATGTTCAGATCGAGTGCTTTTTTCTGAACAACCTGAAGTTTCTTCATATCTTTAGTCTCTTTCATCTCTTTTTGATATTTTTTCAAATCTCCCTTTATCTGCTTCATATCTTTCTGATTTGTCGTGTATTTATAGACAATAGTTATCAGTAAAGTTATAACTAAAGAAATAATAAGAATAGTAAAAAATGGATGTAACTTCAGTGTCCACCCTAAAACCGGATTAAATATTATATCTAGCCAATTTGTCATAACATACACCCCATAATAATTAATAATAAAATAAATTTAAAAACAAATAAATCAAATAATAAACTAAAATCAAGTTTGATTTATTTTCCCATGAATTTTCTCATCATTGGATTCATATCCATCATGTGTTCTCTTGCTATTGATTCATACAGCTGATAAATAATCATAACAGTTAATAAAATTCCTGTTCCTCTTGACAATGCTCCTGATAAATCTGCAAGTGATGCCAAAATACCGACTGCTATTGCACCCATAACTGTTAAAGGCATTATATATCTATTAAGCATTCTTTCCAAAACTCTTTCATCTTTCCTGAAACCAGGTATCTGCAATCCTGATGACATCATTTGTTTTGCCTGACTTTTTGCATCCATTCCTGCACTATGTACCCAGAAGATTGCAAAAATAACAGAACCAATAACCATAAATAACATATATGTAAATGCATGCGCAAAATCAATTAATCTTACAGAACCCACAATAATTTTAGGCAGTAAATCCTGTCCATATATCCATAAAACCAAACCTGATTGAGGAGTGCTTCCTGAGAAAGTTCCTAATAATGGATGCCCCCATTTTTGAAGCAGTGTTCCAAATAATTGTATATTGGCTGCCAATGCTGCAACTAAAATAACAGGAATATTTGAAGTATACATGAAATTCAAAGGCCATCTTATTCCGTGTCCTCTTATTCTTCCAAATGATAGTGGAATCTCAACTTTCATTGCCTGCGCATAAACAGCAAGCAAGAAAACAACAACAGTAGCAACAAGTGTAGATATCATAAGTCCTGCTGTTACAGGATCTCCTGCTGCCAGGCTTTGAAATAATGCAGGTATTGCTCCTGATGCTATATTTGGATTTGTTGGACTTGGTAAAAAGGAAAATGCTCTAATGAACATTGATTGTGAAACTCCTGCTGCGATGAATAATGAAATTCCTGACCCAAATCCCCATTTACTTGTAACTTCATCCATAAACATAATCAAAACTCCGCCTAAAAATAACTGGAAAACTAAAATTAATTCAATCTGAAAATAAATTGGAGTTCCTGCATATGCTGGATTTGGTGCTAAACCACCCATAAAAACATAAATTCCTGCTTCCAATATTACAAAAAATATTGAAAATAATTTCTGGAATCCCTGAAATTTCTTCTTTCCTTCGTGTGTTGTTAAATCAAATTTCCACAATCCTGATCCATTTAATAATTGCAGGACAATGGATGCTGTAACAATTGGACCAATACCTAATGATATTATGGAACCAAAACTTGCTCCTAATATGATTGATAAGAATTCAAACTGCTGTAATGAATTTGCTCCCAAACCATATAATGGAATCAATCCCAAAACAAAGAAAAGAATCAAAATTATAAGGGTCCATTTTAATTTATCTTTGAAAGGCAGTCTTTTCTGTGTTGGACCTTTTACTTCTGGTAAATTATCAATTATATTTTGAAAAAACGACATTCTATGACTCCATTATGACTCTCTAACATGCGTTATTAATATAGATATGAAATCGCGATTTATTTATAAATGTTTTGGACGACGTACAAAACATTTTGCATAATGTATTGAGTGAAGAAATATATGATAAAAAATATATCCACCAAATATAATTGTATAAATAAGGATATTCTATTTAAGAGATATTGTATGGATTGCATCCTTGTAAATATGGTATAAGAACTTAATTTTAATCGAATGATTTATATATGTTATTTTATTTTTAAAAATATGCTAACAGCAATATTACGATTATTTTTGGCAAGAAGAATTAGACCTTACAAATTTATTAAAACTCAAGAAATAGAGTATAAACCAAGGATTAAACAAATTGGTCTTTATATCCATATTCCTTTTTGTAAGAAGATATGTAATTTTTGCCCCTATAACAAAATTTTATATGATAAAAAATTAGCTGATGAATATGTTGGTGGGTTGATTAATGAATTAAGATTATTAAAAGATAAATTTCAGAAGAATGAGATTACATCAATATATGTGGGGGGAGGTACTCCTTCTCTATTAAAAGAAGGATTAAATAAGATTTTTACATTTGTAAGGAAAAATTTTAATTTCAGAGGAGAAATTGCTGTTGAATTACACCCTTCTGATTCTAATGAAAAAGAATTGAAATATTTGAAGGAAATTGGAGTTACTATGGTTAGCTTAGGAATTCAATCTTTTAATGAGGATGTTTTGAAGAAACTTACAAGGTATAATATTTCATATAATCCGGAGCATATTCTAAAAAAGGTGTTGGAAACAGGTTTTAAAACAGTAGATATTGATTTATTATTTGGAATAAAGGGGGTATCAATTAAACAACACTTATTAGATTTTGAAAAGGCAATAGACCTTGGAGTTGATCAAATCTCTACATATCCGTTAATTCCATTTACTTTCACATCTCTAGGCAAAAAGCATTTTAAAGATAAAAATGTCCTTACATCCAACAAACAAAGAAAGAGAATCCTAACTGAGTTTGTAAAAATAGCTAAAAAAAGAGGATATTACAGGAGTTCAATTTGGTCTTTTACAAAGAAAAATTCTATAAAATATTCTTCAATTACAAGAAACTCATTTTTAGGTGTTGGTGCAAGTTCAACATCTTTAATTGGCAACAAATTTACAATAAATACTTTTTCTGTAAATGACTATATTTCTGAATCTAAAAAAAGAGTACCTATTGCTTTATCGTATACATTAAGCGAAAGAGATGAAATGGTGTTTTGGATGTTTTGGCAATCATATAGTACAGTCATTATATCTGATGATTTTCAAAAATTATTTAAGAAGAATCTTTATAAACTGTTTTTCATTGAATTAAGTGTAGCCAGATTTTTTGGACTAATAAAAAAAGAAAACAACAATTTTAGACTGACAGAAAGAGGAGCATATGTATTTCATTTAATTGAACAAGAATATACTCATACATATTTAAATAAAGCGTGGGGTACATGTATGAAAGAAGCGTGGCCTGATGAATTGGTGTTAAACTAAATGATAAAACAACTTAGCTATTTAATGTATGGAATTAATTATTTAATTCAAACCAAGATATTTAAGAAAGATATACCATTCATAGGAGGTTTAGTAATTAACGAAAAGTGTAATTTAAACTGTAAACATTGCAGGGTATCCAATAGAAAAATTCCTGATTTATCTTATAAAGATATTGAACGTGGATTAAAAATATTTTATGAAAAAGGAATAAGGTCAGTATTTATTGAAGGTGGAGAGCCATTTTTATGGAAACGGGATGGTAAAAACTTAGAGGATATAATTAAACTTGCAAGAAAAATAGGTTTTAGAGTTGTTAGTATATATACTAATGGAACATTTCCAATTAAAACTTCTGCCGATACTGTTTTTGTGAGCATAGATGGTCTAAAAGAAACTAATGATAAGTTAAGAGGCAAAATATATGATAAGGTAATGGGCAACATTAAACAGTCTAATCATCCTTCAATAATTATTAATTATACTATCAATCAAAAAAACCACCACGATATTGAACAATTTTGCCAGGAAATTAAAGGAATAAATCATATTAAAGGAGTATTTTTTTATTTTCATACTCCTTATTATGGTAAAGATAAATTATTTTTGAATTTAGAAGAAAAAAAAGCAATTATAAAAAGAATCTTTAAATTAAAGAAAAAAGAAAATAAAATATTGAATTCTGGTGCTTGTCTAAGAGGAGTATATAAAGACAATTGGAAAAGACCCTCTAAACTATGTTATGTATATGCTGATAATAAATTATATCGATGTTGTAGGGCAATTGGAAATAATGAAGTTTGCAAGAATTGTGGTTATTTAGGTTATCCAGAAATTATCTATATTCTGAAATTGAGGCCTAGTGCAATATATTCTGCTTTAAAATATCTGCCAAGAAATTAAGTAGTTGAGAATTAAAAAATAAAATTAATATCTTTAATATTCAGTTATGCATTAATTATTCTGCTTTCTTGGCTTTCTTTTCTTTTTTAGTCTTTAAAAGCTCGACTGTTCCTTTTGCTTCCTGAACTTTTTCAACTGCTTTTGCTGATGCATAATCTGTCAGGATTTTATATTTATGTTTAACAGAACCTGAGCCAAGCAATTTATTACATTTGAAATCAGATATTTTTACAACATATAACTCTCCTTCTTTCTTGATTTTTCCTGCTTTCACCAAATCATCGAAATGATCTTCAATGTAGAAAAGATTTAATGTTTTTATTTTTAAGCTTGATTTTGAAATAAAGCCGTGTTTTCCAAAATATTTAAGGTCTCTCCAAATAGATGGTTTTTTCTGGTCTGCTCTTTTACCAGTTCCTGCCATTCCTACTCCACCCTGGTGTCCTGAACCTCTGTGTTTTTTCTTGGAACCATATCCATGAGTATGGTGGCCTCTTAATTTAATTGCTTTTTTTACTTTGTTTAATGACATTTTATCCTCTTAAATAATTTAAATGAATATCAATATTGAACTAAATCATCTTTTTGATGAAATCATTGATTTTTGCTCCTCTGTATCCGAGTGCGCCTTTATTTTGATATGAATCCTTAATTCCTTTTTTACCCAAACCACCTCTTGGTGAATTTAAATGAAAATAATTTGCTGGTTTTCCTGTTTTTGGATCATTTACTGGTCTTTTTTCCAAAAGCAATTTGTGTGTTTCTTCATCTATTTCTCCATATGTAACATAATCTTTGCATTTTACAGCCATGCCGAGTATTACTGGTGTTTTATCATAAACAACACATACGTGTTTCTTCAGCATTTTAAGCATTCTCATAGTGTCATTTATTGATACTTTGACTCCTTCTGATCCTCTTAATCTTATGATTGCGATTTTCTCATTTGATTCTTTTGCTTTTTCAGATTTTTCTGCCATGTTTTACCTTTTTATTGCTGTCCATTCGCTCTTTTGAAGTGTGTATGGATACAGCAATTCATATTGCAATTTTCTTGCTGTGCTGATGTGCTTTTTGAATGTCGCTCACCTTAAGGACAGCAATAATGTTTATTCACTCTTTTTATCTTTTAATGAACCTGATGTAATTGCAAGCTGTTCATGATATTTGTGCTGAACTTTTGTTGAATTTAATTTCAATAATGCATTTTTAAGAGCCTCTATTACATTGATTGTGACTCTTGTCTGTCCTCTCATTTTGACCCAAATATCTTTTATTCCTGCAAATTTAAGTATTTTTGCTACCTCTTTCTGTGCTTTCAAACCAGTACCTTTAGGTGCAGGTATCAATTCAACTGTTACTGATGAGCATTTTCCTTCAACTTTAAATGGAATTGAATGTGATGTCTTGCAATTGCACTGCCATGAACCACAGCCTCTGCAAACTTTCATTAAATTTAATTTTGCTTTTCTTGTTGCTTTTTCTCTTGCAGGAACTGTTTCTTTTGCTTTTCCAAAACCCAAACCAACATATCCATCTTCATTTCCTACAACTGCATATGTTGCGAATTTTGGTTTGTTTCCTTCTTTAGTTTTCTTCTGTGTTTGTCTGAAAACTCTTCTGGAACCTCCACCAAACTTACCTTTAGACTGTCCTATTAAAAGCAAATCTGCCTGTAAATCCGGAATAAGCATATCCACTATTTCTGATTCTAATATTGAACTTCCTGAATCTAAAATTTCATCTATATTTGTAATCTGTCTTGACTTTACTTTCTTACCAATATCTGTTTTTGGCTGCCATCTTTCAACATCTGCTGAAATGGTAACTGTTTCTATTTTTTCCTCTTCAGTAGGCTGAATTAAGACCTTTTCATCTTCCTGTTCTTTTGGTTTTGTTGTCATTTTAATCTTTTGTTTTGAATTTTAATTTATTTTTTTGTTAATTAATATTTATTTTAAGCAATTACTTTTTCAATATATTTGCTTTAACATCAGTAACTTCTTTCTCAATTCCTTCAGGAGATTTCTTAAACTGCTTTGATATTTTTCCAAAATCAGCAATATGCTTTCCTGTTAATCTTTCTTCTTTAGGGAAAACTTCTTCTCTGCAAGGAATATCTAATCCTGCATCTATTGCTCCTTTTACTGATGCATATAATCTTGAACCTTTAATAGGTGTTTGCAATCCCAAATCAACTATTGCTGATTTTATTTTTTTGTCGATTGCTAATTTTCCTGCAAGGAAGCCTGTAAGATATGCTGCAGGCAAATTTCCTGTTGCGTGATTCCATCCATGTTTTTTTAACTGTGATGAGTTTACACTGATTATAACACTATCTCCGTCTGCATGATAATTAACAAGCTGAACAACCATGTTTTTATTTGTTTTTCTTACAACCAATCTTGTTCTATGGCTAACTAATAATTTTAATCTCTTTCTATGATTTGTTCTTCCATTTAACTTTCTTCTGAAAGGAACTATTTTTGTTTTTTTGTTTTTTGCCATTTTGATTGTAGCCTTTTTTATTGTGTCTTTCAATTTTTTCTTCGATTATGTGATTGTTTTGGTTTTAATTGTGTTTTTGATATTATTTATTATGTTCTTTTCCTAAATAAATTATCTCTCTTGCCTGTTGTGGTTTTTACTTCTTCCTGCACTACATCTGTATTTTTCTTCAAAACAAGCTCGTGCTCTTCAATGTAAATCTTGATGTGTCTTCTGCTTCTGAAATATCCGCCTTTTGCTTTTAAATATAGTTCTCTGTATGTTTTTCTATCAATTATATTTTTATCTAAAAGCAATTTTACGAATGCTCTCTGAACTCTAATGTTATTCATCCATGTTTGTTTGCTCTTGAAGTGTGTGTTGAATTTTCCTTTTCTTGAACCTTCGCCTTTTCTTCTGCCTTTGGATTTTTGTACTTTGATTTTTCTTGCTCTGACTTTTGATGTTGCATTTGTAGGTTTTTTTGATATTGCCTTATCTCCTATCAACAATCTTAAGTCTCTTTTTGTAATTGCCTGCTTAATGTCATCCAATCTATCTTCATTGAATACAACCCTATCTGGTGAGCAATCAAAAATTTGTGCTGCAAGTCTTTTTTGAACTTTTAATTCCATTTTAACCTTTTATAATTTGTAATTTATTTTATGTTTATTTAATTGCTTTTATTTATTTTTTTGTTTGTTTTTTATTGATTATGTATCAAAACATCATCTTTTTCTTTTTTCTCTTCTTTCTTTTTGTCTTTTTCTGCCTGATCCTGTTCTGATTCTGATTGTGACTCTTCTAATGCTTTTTTCTCTTTCTTTTTGTCTTCGGCTTTCTTTACGTTTTCTTCAAGAGATTTTTTCTTTTTCTCTGCTTTTGTTTTCTTCTCTGCATCTTTTTGTTCTTTTTCTTTTTGAATAGCATCTAAAAATTTATCTGCATTTATGTTTAATATCATTAATTTTAATTCCTGTGCTTTTTTGATTATTTCTATTCTTTTTTTCTTTCCCACTGTTTTAGCGATTATGATTCCTTGCGATTGTTTTACATTTGTTAAATCAGCTATATTGAAAACAAGCACACTTTCAACACCTTTTCCGTGAAAGTTTCTTATTTCAACAGGAGATCTCCATCCCTGTTTAACTCTTCTTGAATATCCTTTAAACTGATGTCTCATCTTTGATTGCAAACCAGTAGGTCTTCTCCATGCAATTCCAAGAGATGTTTTCTTATGTGAATCCTGTCTCTTGAATGTTGGTTTTTTGCCCTTAATGTGTTTTCTGACTTCAAGTAATCTTTTTATATTTGAACCTGAGTTTACTTCTGCGTCTGTTTTTTTCTCTGTTTTTTCTGATTTTTTTGCTACCATTTTAATCTTAAATTATTTCATATCTACGCTGTCTTTGTTTGTTATGTATATTCCATCCTGGAAAATTCTTCTGTCAAAATTTGCTCTTCTTGTCATGCTTTCTATTGAAGCTGCTGTTTGTGAGACAAGCTCTTTGTTGCATCCTGTAACTGTTATTTCAGGCTCTGCTATTTTGACATCTGCTCCTTTTTTTATTTTAATTGTCCTTGGGACTGTTTCTCCCATGTAATTTTTAACTTCCAAAACATCTCCTTTAAGAGTAACTTTCATAGGGAAATGCCCTGAGCAGATTTTTAATTTATAAATCACGCCTTCCAAGACTCCTTTGAACATATTTTTTAAATGTGCCTCTGTTGTGAACATTGCTGCTTTTTCTCTTTTTGTTGGTTTCTTGACAAAAAAAACAACTGCATCACTTCCATCTGTTTTTTCTTTTGTGATTGTTATTTTAGGAAATATGAATGCTCTTGTTATTTCTCCTTTTGGACCTTTAATTGTAAAAACTCCTTCGTTGATATCTAGTGTAACTCCTTGAGGAATTTTCACTTCATATTTCATTTGATCTGGTTTCATTTTGATTTGAATGGATGTAATCTGATGATGTTTGTTTTTGTTGAATGTGTTTAAATAATAACACCAGTAATAACACTAATAACAATAACAGATTAACCTTCCTCCTAATTCTTTTTCTTTAGCCTGTGTGTGTGTCATCAATCCTTGTGATGTTGAAATTATAATTATACCAAAATCTTTTGCAGGCAAATATCTTTTTTCGAATTTTTCATATTCGTCTTTTTTAACATTGAATCTTGGCTTTATAACTCCTACTTTATTGATATTTCCAATTAATTGTATTGTCAATAATTTTCCTTTGCCGTCTTCTATTTCTTTGAACTCTCCTAAGTATAAATTCTCATTTAGTATTGTAAGGATTTTTCTTATCAGTTTTGAGTTATTCTCTACTGTAATCTCTTTTCTTCCTAATTTTTCGTGATTGTTTATGTATGACAATACGTTTGCTAATGGGTCATTTAACATTTTATTACACCTTTGAATATTATTTGAACATGATTTGTTTTGTTTGTTTATTCGATTTGTTTTATTGATTTAATTTTAATCCTGTGTTTGTTTAAGTTTTTAATTATATTTCTTAAAACCTATTTTGACTGCAATGTCTCTAAAACATTGTCTGCAAAGATGCAGACCGTATTTACTTATATGTCCTCTGTTTCTTCCGCATCTGGTGCATTTTTTTGTTTGCGCACCAAATTGTATTTTTTTTCCTCTGACTTTAGGAACATTATTTTTTTGATATTTTGCCATCTTTCCTGGCTTTCCTTCTAATTGTTTAACGACTTTTTTATAATCACTTGTTGTCATTTTGGCTCCTTGAATGTAAATTTTTTGATTTATTTTTTTATTGTTTATTTTTGGCGAAATTATTCTTCTTTTTCTTCTTCGCCCATCTTTATTTTGAAATTGTCTTTCATGAATTGTATTGCATCTGTTTTCGGAATTCTATGATGGTGTGGTATTGTTCTTTTCAATAATTTTCTCTTCTTTATTCTAAAACCCGGTCTTTCTAGTGTAATTGAGCATTGCAGTCCCAAGATTCCGACTTCCGGATCGTATCTTGCATCTTTTATATCTATATATTCTTTGATTCCAAATGAAATATTTCCATTCTCATCAAAATTATTTTCATGAAGCTTGTTTTCTAATGCAAAAAGCAATCTTGGAATGATTGTTGCTGCATCTTTATTTCTAAGTGTGATTTTGCATCCAATAGGCAATCCAGGTCTTAAACCCCATGCTGCAATTCTTTTCTGAGTTTTTGTCTTTACAGGTTCTATTCCAGTTATTTGTTTCAGTATTTTTTGTGCTTTATCCAAAATTATCTGGTCTTTTCCTGCTCCGACATTTAAAGTCAATTTTTCGACTCTTATTTTTCTCATCGGATTTTCCTGATTTACTTTTTTTGCCATTTTGAACCTTGATTGTTATTATTTAATTATATTTGTTGTTTTTGAATGTGCTTCATATGTTGTTTTTATTTATTTTGTTATTTTAATTGCTGGTTTGTCTTTTCCAACTACAATAATGTATTCTTTTTTTGTCTCGAAAATTTCTTCGCCTTCTTTAATCTTGATTGTTTTTTGTGTTATGTCTTGAACTGTTCCTATTTTTCCTACGTGTTTTCCTTTGTACAATAAAACAAGTGCGCCTTTTTCTAATGCCAAATGTTCTTTTACAAGCTGTCCTGGCACAGTTATCAATAACGAATCATTGACTTTGTAATGTTGTTTTTCAAAGAAAACATTTCTTCCATCCATTAAATTTAACTGAAGTTTTTTATGGACAAATGTCTTTCCGATTATTTTCAATATTTTAAGCTGTGATTCTTCTTTTGATATGGATGTTGGTTTTAATATTCCGTCTTTGTCTATAATTAATCTATAATGCTGGTTTGTTAAAGGAAAAGATAAAACATCTGTAAAGCACACAGGATATCTGTAGTCTGAAATTTTCTTTCCGTTAACAAGAACCTCTTCATATTTTACCATGTGTTTTGTTTCTTTTATTGTATTTGCTAATTTTAAGTTATATTTCAGGATATTTGAAATAGGGATTGTCAGTTCTTTTATCATTCCACCAGGATTGCTTTTTGTGATAAATTTAATTCCTCTTCTCTGTATCTTCCACGTTTTTGGTGCATTTATTCTTTTTAAGTGTCTCTTAACCATTTTATCTCCTTTAAATTTATTTGAAGGCAAAGAAAACTTTAGTTTTCGTGCATTTGAAATGCGTCACATTTCAAAGTTTCGAAAATTTATTTTCTTTACCTTATTGTGATTTTGTTTTCAGTGATTTTGATTTTTGTGCTGGTTTTTTTATTTCTGTTTTTACTTCTGTTTCCTGTTTGGTTTC
>CAZSEK010000004.1:0-15095 GCA_964605945.1 uncultured Methanosarcinales archaeon | reverse complement strand
TTTTTGATTTGTTTCTTTTTGATTTGTTTCTTTTTGATTTGTTTCTTTTTGATTTGTTTCTTTTTGATTTTTTACTTCAACAGGTTTTTTAGTTTTATTTATTCTTCTTTTATCATCTGTATTAAGTTCAACAATCATTACATTTGAAGGTTCGATTGGATATCTTGCTTTTGTTCCATCTTTTTTTACGTGCTCTATTTTTGAAAGATATATTTTCAATTTTGTCATGTTTACTTCTTCTACTTTGCCTTCTTGTTTCTTGAATTGGCCTCTCATTATTTTAACTTTGTCGCCGACTCTGACTCTAATTGATCTTGTATTGTATTTTTGTTTCAATTCTTTTGATAAATGCACGTTAAGGAAATTTGCTTTTATGTGAAGTGGAGCATTAAATCTGTATTTTCTCTGTTTGTTTGGTTTAGTACTTGATTTCCACGCTTTTGAAAAGTTTGATTTCATTTTATCTCCGTTTTGATTGTGTGATTTTTAATTATGCAATTATGCTTGCAATTTTTGCAACTGCTGGCCATCTGTCTGCAACTTCTTTTGCAATAGGTCCTTTAAAAATAGTTCCTTTTGGACTTCCTTTTGCATCTTTTACTATAACAACTGCATTATCCTCGAATTTTATTCTCATGCCGTTTGCTCTTTTGTATTCTTTTTTCTGTCTTACAATGATTGCAAACACTACTTGTTTTCTCATTTCAGGCTTTCCTTTCTTGACAGAAGCCATGACTAAATCTCCAACTCCTGCTCCTTGTTTCATTCCTCTTTTTGTCTTATGCCTGAATACTGAAAATATTCTTACTATTTTTGCTCCTGAATTGTCGCATGTATTAACATATGCGCCTACAGGAAGTGCTTTTGTTACATTTGCTTTTAATGCTTTCATTTTTAGTGACCTTTGTGATTTTAGTTAAATCTGTATATTTTATTTTTCATAATTATTTTTTTATAATTTCTACAACAACGAAATTTTTTGTTTTTGAAATTGGTTTTGTTTCGATTATTTTGACTGTTTCTCCTGTCTTTGCATTTATGCATGGAGGATTGTGTGCTTTAACTTTTGTTCTTCTAAGTTCAAATCGTTCGTATTTTTTGTTAAACTTTCTTACAGGCCATTGAACAGATATGGATTTCTGCATTTTATCACTTACAACTGTTCCTGTAAATGTTCTTCCTCTGACTTTTAATGATCCATGGAATGGACAATTTTTGTCATCGCAAGTTTTTTCAGGTGCTTTTACATCTAATCCTATTGTTTTTTCTGTTTTTCCTTCTGATTTTTTTGTTGCCATTTAAACTTTTTAAAAAAGTTTAATCAAAAAACAAGCATTCACTCGCTTAGCTCGTGAATGATATTTATGATTTCTTTTTTATCTCCTTTATTTTTTAAAATTTACTTCGATTCTTTTAATTTGATTCTATCTTCGCTTCGTTTTAAAAGCTTGTTTCCATCATATGTTTTTTTCCCTATTTTGAATAATGTGTTTTGTTTGAGTATAAATTTGAATTCCTGATAATTTGTTTTTTTTACTAAAACTCTAAATGCGTTCTTTTTTTCGTCAACAATTTTTCCTTTCATTCCAATTAATTGTCTGTTATATGAATATATTATTTCTACCGGAGATCCGATAAATTCGCCTTTTATTGAGTTTGTCATATTAGTTTTCTATGAATTTAGGTGTACTATTATTAGCTGCCTTTGACTTGAATGGTCTCTGGTGCAAAACCAAGCTCCACTAAAGCCTCAGCAATTTTTGCAAGATGGTTTCCCTGCAATTCAATGTAGCCGTCTTTTGCTGTTCCACCGCAAGCAAATTTGTTTTTCAATTTTTTTGCGACATCCCTAATATCAATTTCAGTAGTATTGATACCTTCTACAACTGTATATTTCTTGCCAAATTTTTTTTTAATAGTCTTAGCAATAATCTTTTGACTTTCTCGTGCTATTTGTTCACAAACACATAGTTCTTTTGGCAAACCGCAAACAGTGCATATATCGCTCATTTTTGTTTTTTTGTTTTTATTTTATTTTTTTACAAATTATCATCAATTAAATGATTATAAATTAAAGTGTTTTTTTGGCTTTTTTTGATTAAGCATTTTTTCTGTATGATTTTTAAATAATTCTGCGTCTGCATAAATGTTCTGCATTTTCAGTGTCTTAATTTTTGCAATAGCTCTTTTCAACTCTCTTATGTGTTTTGTGCTTTTTGGTGTTGTACCTATTGCAACCTGAGCATTCAATTTCATTAACTCTGTTTTCAACTCAGTTAATTTCTTTGAAATTTCATCATTTGAAAGTTTTTTGATGTCGGAATATTTCATTTTGATCTTGATTTGTTTTTCAATATTGTTTTTTTCCTTTTATTCTTTATTTTTTGTGGCTTTTTTTCTTGGCTTTTTTTCTTTTTTATCTGTTTCTTCTGATTTTGGTTTTTTTGCTCTTTTTTTTGCAGGTTTTTTCTCTTTAACTTCTGTTTTTTCTTCTGCCTGTTCTGTTTTTAATATCTCTTTTTTTCCTGTTGAACCATCTTCCAATGTAGCTTCCAATATATATTCCATGTCATCTGGAAGTTTTGTTGATGCAGGCATTATCCTTACTTGAATACCAACTACGCCTGTTTTTAATTTTGCAACACTATATGCTTTATCAATCCCTGAAACTGCTATGTCTCCTGATTTTTTAATATACCCTACATAAAATCTCCATTTTTTGGCTCTGCTTGATGGAATTTTTCCTGAAATCAAAATTTCTACTCCTCTTGCTCCTGCTTTTGTAACTGTATCCATTGCTTTGTGACCTATTCCTTTAAATCTTGCTGTACCAAATCTTTCAAGTGAATTTGTTATTCCTTCTGCAACAATTGCTGCGTCAGTAAATGGATTTTCTGCTTCAACCAATTCAATCTGTGGATTTTCCAATCCAAATCTTTCTTTAAGATCTTTTGTAAGTCTTGATATGTTTGATCCTGATTTTCCGACTACAAGCCCCGGTCTTGATGAACAGATTATGACTTTCTCGCCAAGAGGAGTTTTTTGAATTTTAATGTATGATAAACCTGCTCTTCCTAAAATACTTCGTAAATATTCTTCTATCTGGTATTCTTTAAGATTTGCTGAAACAAATTTTCTTTCAATCATTTTGTGCCCTTATTATGTGTATTTAATTTAATTTAATTTTTTGTTTGTTTTTTTATTATCTTTCTTTGATGCATTGATTTGTTTTGAAGATTTTACTGTTTTTGATTTTTTCTCGTCTTTCTTTCCACTGCCTTTTATTTCTTCTAATGCAACTTCAATGTGTGTTGATTTGAATATGGATCTTTTTTTTCTTCCATAATGCCATGATTTAGGTGCTCTTTGTGCACATATGTGTTTTACAACAAGATCTTCTGCATTGAATCCTTTATTTTTTGCGTTTGCTTCTGCTGATTCTATGACGCCAAGGATTGCAGTACATGCTTTGATGTTATATCTTCCTGCAGACATTCCTGGTTTGTGGCCAAGTCCGTTTGTAAATCTTTTGAAAGGTATTGCTCTGAACATATCTATTGACTGCTGCAATATTGTTTTTGCCTGTTTCAATTGTCTTCCTCTTACATGATTGCAAATTTCTATTGCCTGTTTAGGTGAAATGTGCAAATTTCTTCCTAATGCTTTTGCTGAATTTCCTTTCACATTTTGGATTGAGTAGTTTTGATCTGACATTTTATCACGTATTTTGTTTATTCATCATTGATTTACTTTATTTAACAGATACACTTGAAGATGATTTAGATGCTCCTACACCTGGTGAGCTGTGCTGGACTCTTTTTCTTGTTGTAACAAGCTCTCCAAAAAACATGCCAATCATATCTTCCTGTATTATTATTGGAACGAAAACTTTTCCACTGTGGATTTTTATTGTCTTGCCTACAAATTGAGGAAGAACAATCATATCTCTTACGTGTGTTTCAATTGCATCTTTTTTTGATAATTTTGCTATGATTTTCTTTTTGCCGTCATCGAATCCTCTTTTAATGCATCTTCTTTGTCTTGCAGGAAGTAATTCTGCTAATTCTTTCAATGACAATGATTGGAGTTCATCCAATTTTTTTCCTCTGTATAAATATTCTTTTTTTGCCATTTTAAACCCTATTATTTTTTAATTGTTTTTTTAATTATCTTGATTGTATTGCTTTTGTTCTTTTTTTAGATTGACCTGTTTGTCTTGGTCTTATTGCTCCTACTAGTCTTCCTGGAGGAGCATTGTATGGTGCTGCTCTTGCTTTTGATTTTCTTGATGTTCTCTTGTTACCAAATGGATGGTCTACTGCGTTTTGAGCACTTCCTGACATGATTGGGAATTTCTTCTTTCTTGCATATCTATAATGAAACATTGTTCCTGCTTTCAAGAATGGTTTCTCTTTTCTTCCTGCACCTGCAACTATTCCTAATGTTGCTCTGCAATCAAGATGGAAATCTTTTATTTTCTTTGAAGGCAATAAAATTGAAATTGTTTTTTCTCCTCTTGAAATAACTTTTCCGAAAGTACCTGTTGTTCTGCAAAGTTTTCCACCATCTCCTGGTTTTAACTCGATATTGAATACTAATGTTCCCTCAGGAACATCTCTTAATTTAAGTACATTGCCTCTGTCTAAAGGTGCATCCTGACCAAATAATAATGTTTGACCAACATAAACGCCTTCTGGTGCAACCATAAGTCCTTTTGTTCCATCGTTGTATTTTATTTCAAGCAATGGTGCAAGATGTCCTTGGCATTTGACTATGTTCAAAACTAATGCCGATGTCATTCCATATTTGACACCTGCGTCTCCTAAATATCTGAAACTTGGAGCAGTGTATCTAGGGCCGCCTTTTCCTCTTGCCTGTTGCATTAAGTTTTTACCCATGTTAATAACCTTACATTAATCCTAATCTTGTTGCAATATCTATTGCTGGTGTTTCTGCACTGAATTGAACATATGCTCTTTTTTTTGCATTTGGTCCTATCATTGTTCTAACTGCTGAAACTTTTACTTTGAAAAAATCTTCAATTTCATTTTTGATGTCGTCTTTTGTTGCTTTTTTATCTACTAAAAAAATAAGTGTGTTCTCTGCTTCCATCAATCTTATTGATTTTTCAGTTGATAATGGTGTTTTTACGTGCATCATTTTAATCTCGGTTTTGGTTTTTGAATATTATTTTTTTAATATTTGAACATTTTTGATTTTTAATATTTGAACATTTTTGCGATTATGTCGATTGCTCCTTCTGTGTATAAAGTCAATCTTCCTGGTTTTGTTCCTGGTGCAAGCAATTCTGCATTAAGATGATCTGGTGTGACAATGTCAACGCCTGAAACATTTGCTGCTGATTTGTTTAATGCGCATTTTTTTGAAACAACAAATAAAACTGATTTTTTGATTGTGTATGGTCTTGCTCTGTTTTTTCCTTTTCCTGCTCTAACTTTTTTCTCTGCTGTTCTGTCTAACTCTGCTTTAAATCCTAAAGCTAAAAGCAATGCAATAACATCTTTTGTTTTGGATATTTTTTCAATATCATTTGATAATATGAATGGGAAGTCTGCAGGCAAAATATGCCCTCTTTTTGCAACAATACTTTTGTCTACTGTTGCAGATAATGCAGAACATAATGCTTTTCTTCTTTCTTTTATGTTTATTTTTTTGTCCCAGATTCTATCAACTTTTGGTGCGTGTGCTCGTCTACCTTTTACAGTGTTTGGTGCCAATGCTCCAACCCAATTGAATCTTGTTCCTCTATGGGACATTATTTTTCTTGGTGATCTTGATATTCCGTGGCCGTATGATGTTTTGTAATTTTTTCTTCTTCTTGATAATTTTGCAGAGACTTTCATTCCTGCTCTTGGATCAGAACCATAAGGTTGTCTACTGTTTGCCTGAACTGTAATAACTGCTCTGTATATTAAATCTTCTCTTACAGGCTCTTCAAACTGCTTTGGCATTTCTTTCTTTGCAATTTCTTTCTTTGATTGGTCAATGATTGGTATTTTCATTTTATTTTTATTTGCTTTTATGCATTTTTGATTTATTTTGATTTATTTTATAATGTGATTATTTACTGTTTTGACTCTCTGCTTATTTCTGTTATTGTAGGAATTGTCTGCTGTGTTTTCAATCTTGTTGGTTTTGTGAAAACAATTGCTCTCTTCTGAGGGCCTGCAATGCTTCCTTTTATTAATATGAATGTGGATTTTACATTTCCATAGTGGAGGAATGCTCCTTTTGGATTGACTTCTTCTGGTTTGTTGGATATTTTTAAAATTTGCTTATTGAATTCTGTTCTTAAATGATAACCCATCTGTCCTGCATGAGGTACTCTATATAATGTATGACCTTGTGCTGACCAGCCTCCTAAAGTTCCTGGTCTTCTGACTCCTTTTTCAGATTTGTGTGGTTTTAATGGAACACCGAATCTTTTTATAGAGCCCTGCAGACCTTTTCCTTTTGTGACTGCATGAATATCAGTATATTCTCCTTCTTTGAATATTTTGTCGACAGTAAGTTCTTTATCGTGATTTTCTTTTGCAAACTTTATTTTATCTGCAACTGTTCCTGACATACCTATTTCCATATATTCTGGCTTTTTTTTGCCTATGCCTGTTAATTTTGGCTGTGTATAAACAAGAATTTTTGCATCAATATAATCTGCGGGATTAAGTTTGTCTAATGAAGAAACATCAGATGATTTTTTTGAAAGAACTAATTTTCTTGACATCTCTTTGTCAAATTTAAAAAGAATTTCTGTTGCAGGCTGTTTGTGCTGGTATTTTTTCACATATAATCTTATTCCTGCGACTTTCATTGGCGGGCATTCTATGACTGTTACAGGCACCGCAATTTCCTCGCCTTTTGTAATTGCTGTTTTTCTTGTGTCAATACCCATTACGTGAGTCATTCCTGCTTTGTATCCAATAAAACCAAGCATTGTATCTTTAGAATCTTTTGCCCAAGCTTTAACTCGTGCATACTGCCTTTTAGCTCTGACTCTTGGCCAGAATTGCATGCTTCCGTGTCTTGGATGATTTGGTTTTGGAATTTTACATCACCTTATTTGAATATTATTTAAATATAAATTAATATATCTGCATTAACTTCATATTATTGCTTTCACGCATTGTGGTATGCCTTTGCTTCAGCATCGACCAACGCAATAATAAAGCCTCTCGATGAATTCCTATGAGAACAACTCAATGTTCAGGAACCCTTTGCAGGCCGTTGTATTGATTGTTTATCGTCGATAAACAACATCTTATAGTATAGGGGAATTTGAAGGGGTTTATAAATATTTCGAGTATTGGTGATATTGCAAAATTCATTGTCCTTTAAGGTGAATTTCAATCTAAACTTATTCTCTAGAATTAATCAAGCAGAATTTAGCAATCAAGCTTTCTAACTGCAGAAATTCATCTGAACCTTCAACCATTCTGAATTCGATTTCTGCGCATTCTTTAATCATTTCAAGTTTCTTGTGATTGTCAATTTTTAACCGCCATATCTCTTTCTGGATTTGTTTTATTATGTCAAGTCCTGATAATCCATAATTTAACATGGTGTCGAGCAGTTTTGTTTTTGCTTTAATAAATGTGTCTAGTTTCGTTGTTAATTCCAATATTTCAAAAACCTCTTTAGGTTTTGCATATGCTGCAACTTCATAGACAATTGCTTCTGTTATTTTGTCGCTTAATATTGCGCATGACTGCATTATATTTTCTAGTTTTCTGCAGTCTCCTTCAGATACATCAACCAATGCAATTTTTGCTTTTTCATCCATATGCAATTTTTCACTTTTCGCAATATGCTCGATTAATTCAAACATATCTTCTTTTTCAAGAGGTTTGAACCTGAAAACAGCACATCTTGATTGAATTGGCTCGAGTATTTTTGATGAATAGTTGCATGAGAGGATAAATCTACATGTCTGCGTATAATTTTCCATTGTTCTTCTTAGTGCCTGTTGTGCCTCTTTTGTCAGTGCATCACATTCATCCAAATAAATTATTTTAAACGGCACATCACCTATTGATTTAGTTCTCGCAAATTCCTTGACTTTCACTCTTACAACATCTATTCCTCTTTCATCTGATGCATTTAATTCTAAGAAATTCTCTCTCCATGAATCTTTGTATAATTGATGAGCAATAACTAATGATAATGTTGTTTTTCCTATTCCTGCTGGACCTGCAAATAATAAATGAGGCATATTTTTGCCTTCAACAAAAGCCTTTATTCTTTTGACAATATCTTTTTGTCCTTTAATATCTGAGAACTTATCTGGTCTGTATTTCTCTGTCCATATAGAATATTCTGACATAATAAAAGAAGATAAGGATACTTTAAAAATGTTTTGACGTGGTTTATCTATCTCTTAACATTCCTGTTAAATAAGGCCATAATTGATATGTTTCTGGAGATATTATTAAGATTTGTTGATATGCTGATGAATTAGTGTAATTCAAATAGCCATCTGCATTATTTATTTTTTCATTAAGATAATCTATGTTAATTGTATTATTAATTGTATTGTCATATCTTACATACATAAAATATTTGTTTGTTTCTGAATATTCATCGTATTTGTTTTCTTGAGTTCCTTTAACAAAGACTCTTTGACCTTCTATTGTTGAATTCATCAAATATATTTTATCGTATGTTGAAACTGAATTTATGTAATCATAATCTTTGTTGTCTTGTATTCCAAATATGCCTTTAAAGAAATTTGAAATTGTTGTCCAGAACTCTTGCCATGCTGTTGGATCTATTAACGCTATATTTTTATTCGATAACAAGAAATATTTTCCTTCAGGATTGTAATATACATATAAATTCTCTAGCTCGAAATATTTATAATAACCCCCATCAACTTCTTCATAATAATCATTTATTGAAGTTGGAATAGTTATTGTTTGTTCTGTACCAAAATAAGTTTCGTATTGACTTGTTAAAGCTGTTATCAATGAATTAAAATCATTTTCATCTCTTAATGCGAATCCTGTTATAACCGCATCATCTTGTTTTATTAATGTGCATGCAGATGAAATATATCCTGTGTCTGCTTCGTTGAATGTATTTTTAACATCATCATCACATAATAAAACAAATTCTTCTCCTTCGGTTAGTTGTTCAAGTTCTGTTGCAATTATGTAAGATTTTGTTGTCCAGTTTCCTTGATAACAGAAATGATTTCCGCCATTGATTGAAAAATCATCGTTGATTGATTCTCCATCTTTAATACAATCATCTCCTGATGTTCCTTCTACATCTAATTGATTTAAATCTTTGTTTACAAAACAATCTGTTTCTCTTGGGCAATAACCTGATGTTTCATAATTCCAATCATATTTGATTGTGCTTAAAACCCAATCTGCTTCATCTGTTTCATTTAAGACACATCTATATCCTCTTGTAATTGATTGATTATTGGTGTATATGTGTTCATTAGGCCATACATCGGTATTACTTATATCTAATAAATTCCAAATTGTTGCTTTTTGAGAATCATTCATCCATAATAAACTATTTACACATTTATCTCCATCCCAGCACCAATCTGCTGGACAACATCCTGATGTTGAATCAATATTATCTGAAAGATTATCATAATAAACTTTATCAACAATGTATTGAGATTCTTTTAATGATATGTCATCGAATAAAATTCCTTGAGATGCTAATTTATTTAAATCTTCTTGTGTTGGACAACTATCAACAACTAATCTTAGATGGACTTGTTTGAAATAACCATCTGAGGAATTGTGTTTTGATGAAGGGATATTTATTGTTCTATACGTATTTGGATATAATAAAGAATATTCTGCATCTTGGTTATTTGATCCAAAACAATGTTGAAGTTGCCATCCATCTGCACTTAAGCAATTTCCATCATCTAAATCCACATATGCACTACATGCTGTTGGATTATTTATTTTAACAGATAATGTATAATTAGTGTTTGCTTTTATATCAAACGAATATGAGGTTTTTAAAACAGAATTATTTTTTGTAAAATTGATTTGTTTATTTTTTGTGTAAAATATTCCTGCTGTTTGTGCTATCCACCCCTTTAAAGGAGAATCTATAAAACAAGTATATTCGTCTTCACCGTCATCTTTATTTCCATCCCCGCAATAAGGAATATAAACCTCATTAATAAAATATTTATTATTTTCTAAATTGCCATTTTCATCATATTTATCAGAATAAATATATATCGTATTTTGATGTGTAGGAATAATAGAAGACATGTCTAATGAATATCTATGATTTATGCCTCCAAGACAATTAAAAGCAACGGATGAATCATTAATATTTGCTGTCAATTTTTTTAATAAGGTTCCTCCTTCATCTATCTTACCTTCATAAATATGAAGTTCTAAAGGTTGTCCTTTTTTATTTACATCGCAAATCCAACCAGAAAATAATTGATTATTGAGTGTATCTACATTTCCTCGGGGATCTATGTTAGAACAGGGTGCAGAGCAATAAATATTTCCATTATCATTAAAGTTTTCAGTTAAATCACATTTATTATTGATTCCTATGTTGCTGAAATTAGATAATGTTTGATAAATTGGTTGACTTGGATCAGAATTATATTGTCCAAAAACACCCACACTATTTAAACCACCACAAAAATCATTATCGGATATATATATAAGAGATTTATTATTATTTGGAGAAAGATACAATGAAGTTATTCCTTGCTCATATCTATTAATATCTATTGAGTTATTTCTAATAAATATTTTTGGTTGAGTATGAAAATACGATGAAAATTGTATTAAATTTCCTGAAGTAGAAATAACATCTCCTCTAAATCTATTATTTTCTATAAATGAATCTTCTCTTGAAGTAAGACTAAATGCGTCTTTATTAAAAAAAGAATTGTTAAATTCGAAATAGTTATTAGAAATATTATATGAAGTAAAAGAAGCCCATCCACTGCCTATCTCTAATAATGCTTGAACATTATCCCCTATATAAAAAATGTTATTGATTATGTTTATTTTCTTATAGTTATATGAAGAATCTGCTTGAAAATTCATTAAAAAATCGCTAACCCTAAACACATTATTTGTTTGATCGGGAGTTAAGGACCCATAATCTGTTGGAGGCATATTAAAAATACATCTTTTAATAGTGATATCGGTATCTCTTGCATAATCTCCGGAGTTAAAAGAAGTTATAAATGAAGGAATATTAAAATTAATTCTTTCAGAGTCATTATAAGTGGAATTTAAAATAATTTGTTTATTATTGCAATCTAAGATCTTACTAGAAGTAAAAGAAAGTCCACAAAAGATTGGAGAATGAATGTCAGGATTAGGGTTAGGTAAACAACAATTACCTTCTCCATTAGTATATGTTCTCAAATCATTTTTTAAAAAAACTATTTCAATAGATGCATCATCTAATTTATTTTGACATTCTTCACAAGAACCGCATGCAACAATAGTATTTTTTTTCGTGTTGCTACATTCACCAAATTTATCGATATATGGATTTACCTCATCGCAGCATTTTTCCACATAAGAATAAGAATTTCCATCAACAATATATCCTCCCGCGAATAATTCAGTATAATCATCACCACAACAAGTACCATTAAACCAAGTTTTATTTGCTGCTAAACAATGTCCTTCAGAAGTATCTGGTTCTGAACAGCTTCCTTTCGAACAGAATAAACCATACCCACAATCTTCTGCAAGAGAATATGGTGATTCTTCATCTTTTGGTGCAGCTAATTTATTACCACAGGCAGTTTGATTATAACAAACTTTTTTAGCACAAGTAAATGGTTCAACAATCAAAGGAGGATTTATAACAAATAACGTTACATTTGCATATGTATTGGTTATTATATTTAAACGGGCACGGGCTTCATATTTTCCTTGCTGTTGTTCAGGAGGAATTTCTACAGTTACGCTTAAATTACATTGTCCTCCTGGAGCAATAAATGGAGAATTACAAAGAGTTTGAGATGTTGAAATAAATGTTTGAGGCTCATTTAATTCATTAAAGAAAATTAAATTATTAGATTCTTCTATTGTTAACCAGCTATCTCCCGTATTTAATATATGAATAATTCCTGTTTGTGTTGTTCCATTCTGACCCATCAATGTTAAATTTGAAAATTCTAAACCATATAAACTAGATGAAACAAACATTATGTTTATCATCATCAATATTCCAATTATCCAGATTAAATTAATTTTTTTCATGATTTTGATAATGATTTCATCTCAAGGTATTTTTCTTTTGATATTTGCATTTTGTTTGCATATATTGAATTTAAAAAATTCTTTTGGCTTTTAGACCAATCACTGCTCGTTCTGACGTGATTTGCCCAAAATTTTATAAAATCCAGCCTTTCATCGAAATTTTTTGTTCTGTTCATTTTAAAAGTTTTGCCTGTATATTTTTTACATTTAATCTTCTGCAATAATAATCTAATTTTTCTTTATTTAGCTCTTTTTTAAAAAGTTCATACAGATAAAATGCATCCTCTTTATCCTTATCTGAACCGAGCCACAATTTAAATGCGATCTGTTCTTCGATTTCAGGAATGAATAATTTGATGCCATCAAACCTGACAATTAATTTATTTTTTATAGCTTCAGCATCTTCTCTTGATTTTATGAATTTTATCTCAATATTAGGTATATATTCTTTTCCCTTGCATGCTCTTATCGCAGTCTCTTTCATCAGATAATTGAAAAATAATTCCTTGGGGTCATCTGAATTCAAAAACATGAATCCTTTTTTTTCCATCTCTCTGAAAAAGCCCTCAAATTTCTCAAAAGTTATTTTTTCAACCAAAACATCAACATCTTCTGTGGCTCTTGATCTTCCGAACAATAATGAAACATATCCGCTTACATAAACATAATCAAAATGTTTTTCCATTATTTTTGTGAATGAAATTACAAATTTATCTAAGCTGTTCTTTTCTTTTGATAGTATTATTTCCTGTTTATTTTTATTAAAAATTATTGAATCTTTCATTTTTTTGTCATTTTATAAATGCTTTGTATTAAATCTGTTCCTGCATACCCTGCAAGTAATGCAAATCTGAAATCGCCAATCATTAATAATGCACAAAACATTCCAATAAATCCTGATGCAATTAATGTAAACCAAAACTTTCCTTTTTTGAATTTTTGTTTTCCTGTAAATACTTTATTTTTCAATAGACCTACTATTGCTCTAATCAAACCTCCAAAAAATCCGAATAATGTTAGTTGAAGTATTGTTATCATTTTGATCTTTTTATTAATTTTCTTTTAATAATATTATTTCTTGGATTAACTATAGGTTCTCCAAGCTGTTTTTCTATATCTCTTCGAGTATTTCCTGCTATTGCCCCGCCTTTATGTGCTATTTTTTTGCTTTCTGAAAATGTATGTGGATTCTCTTTTTTTGATATTTCAGTTGTTGTTGCTTCTGCAAGTATATTAAGCACCAATTCTATATTGGTCATATTATCCCGTAGATTTTCTTTTTTAAGATTTTTTAATTTTTTGTATTCACGAACAGTTTTTCCAGACCATGCCACAGTTATTTCATTTGTAAGTATAGCAAAATCAGTCTGATCAGCTATTCCTGCCCGATTCCATTCATCAGTCAAGTCTTTTCTTACTTCGATTGTTTTTAATCGCTGATTTATCCATTCTTTTGAATATCCTTTTTGCAAGTATGTTTGCATTGCTCTATCAAACGTTAATTCTGGATCTTGTGTTTCTTCTATACGTTCATAACCTGCTTTTGCAAGCCACATTTTGAATGGCTCTGCTTTCTTTGAAGGGATAGATTGAACCAATCTTAATATTTGCTCAGTATCTCCAACATCTGTCAAGTAAAATTTACCATCTGCAGACTTCATTTTCAGTTGACTACATTTTGTAGCCAACTGACTTCCTTCAGCTTTTAATCTGGTTTTAAGAACACTCCAATATGTTCTAGGATTAGGGCTATCAGTAAGAACTGCTATAATATCAACAATAGAGAAAAACCAAGTTTCTTTTTTCTCATTCCATTGAACTCTGACTTTCTTATTTTCAAATAATTTAATTGATGTATTTTTAGTCATGTGTGCCCTTTACAAAACATATTTTAAATTTATTTTCTTTCCCAGAGGGAAAACCGAACGATTTGAGTGAGGTTTCATTTTGTTAATTTGTAAACTCCCTGTATTAAATCTGTTCCTGCATATCCTGCAAGCAATGCAAATCTGAAATCACCAATCATTAATAATGCGCAAAACATTCCAATAAATCCTGATGCAATTAATGTGAATAAAAACTTTCCTTTTTTGAATTTTTCTTTGCCTATGAATACTTTATGTTTTAATAATCCTACAATACTTCTAATTAAACCGCCAAAAAATCCGAATAATGTTAGTTGAAGTATTGTTATCATCTTAATCTTTTATTGCCTCGCAACGAGGGTGTGTGCATTCTGGTTCTGGTGCATCTCCTCCGAAATTACCATTAATTATTATTTCTGAACCTGGTGGGGAGTGTTTTATTGAAACAACAATATCTGAAGTTATTGCTTCATCATAACCAACTATTTCTTTGTGCCAAGCATTATTCATGCAGTAATATCTTCCCATTTGTTTGCATTGTTCATTTTCAATTGCGTTTGGATTTACAAGATTTGTATTGCCTAGATTATTTCCATCAATACTTGTTTTTAATGAATCATATTTTCCTTCTTGAACTTGACATCCTATGAATTGATTATTGAAATATAATAAATCATTATAATAATAATCATTAAATTCTGTTTTCCAGTCTGCAATATTTTTTGCATCCCAAATTGTCCAGTTATTCATCATGTATGTTCCGTTGAAACATCCTGCCTGTGTATCATTAAATATTTCGCCGTAATTATCTAATTTAGTATCATCACCACAGCATTGATGTCCTGTCCATCCATAAGAACCTTGTGCTTCACATGCGAATTTGTATTGTCCGTATGATTTCCAATCAGACCAGAAATCATCTGAGGAAGTATATTTAGTCCAATTAGGATCTAAATCACTTATCCATGTTCCAAATCCTCCT
>CAZSEK010000003.1:16745-43840 GCA_964605945.1 uncultured Methanosarcinales archaeon | reverse complement strand
TATAAGGACATAGGAGAAATAGTTGAAAATAAATTAGATGTTGAAATCTTATCAAATAAAAAAGGAAAAGGATTCGTAAAAAATAATATTAAAGAATATCATAAAAATAAATCAGAGCATTTAATAAAACTAAAATTACACTCAGGAAATGAAATAAACTGTACTTTTGAGCACCCTATTTTGACAAAAACAGGATGGAAGTTAGCACGAGATTTAAAAGTAAATGAAGAAGTAGCAGAAATATTTGATTATCAAAATAGCTCTCAACCATATGTATTTGAAATGCTGAATCAAGAAAAATTTTATGTTGAAAACAAAAATGATTTTCTAAGAAAAATAGTCAACGAATATGTTAAAAAAAATAAAATAAAATATTCTACAGTAGCTCAACAAATAAACATAAAAGAAAATCGTTTGCAGGATTATTTAAGACAAAATGGAAGAAGAAAAAGCATAAGATTAGATTTATTTTTAAAAATAATAAAATTATGTAAGATAAAAAAAGAAACATATTTGCCGTATCTAAAAGAATTAAAAAGTGCATCACACCACAGATTGCCTTTGCCTTTAAAAATAGATAAAGATTTCATGTGGTTAGCAGGAATGGTAGCGTCAGATGGTTCTATCACTAAACATAAAGTAAATAAATATTTTAAAATAAAATTAAGTAATAAAGACGAGGAACTTTTAAAAGAATGTCAAAAAATATTTAACAAATATGGATTTTACTCAAAAATATGCAAAAATAAAAAAGGATTATATAATTTAGATTGTGGTTCTCATTTATTAACAGAATTGCTTCTTTCATTAGGATTAAAAAAAGGAAAAGAAAAAAGCATCAATATCGAAATCTCAAATCAATTAGCTAAATTTCCAAAAGAACTCTTCATACCTTATTTAGAGGGAGTTATTGAAGGAGATGGAAATGTAAATTCAGGAATAAGAATATTTTCTGCAAGCAAAAAATTTGTCAAAGGTATCCATAATATGTTGAATAGGTTCGGGATATCTAATTATTATGTTGAACAAAAAGCAAAAACTTCTAAATTGATTAAAAAAATCAATCATGAATTTATTTATTGTTTATACATTAGCAGAGGAAATCACATAAAAGAATTTTTGAAATACTGTACATTTAAAGGAAGAAAAACAATTTTTTTAAGAGATAAAAAATATGGTTATCCTAAAATTGATGAAGATATAAGTAAGCATACTTCATGGACAAAAATAAAATCAATAAAAATTGAAAATAAAAATTGTTTTGTTTATAATATTTCTTTAGAGAAAGAACCAAATAATTATTATGTTGAAAGTTTATTAACTCATAATTGTGGCAGGTCAGGTCATAGTCTTCATGATACTTCAAAAGGAAGAATAATCGTCCTAGACCGTGATGATTTAGTAGAATGCTCTGTTCTATTAAAATCAGCAATAGAAAAAAAAATTGACAAAATAGCTATTCCTGAAAATTGCCTTGATGTAATGGCGCAAGAAATATTTGGAATGGCAATAGAAGAGCAAAAACATATTGACACAATAAAAAAAATAGTCAAAAGCGCATATCCTTACAGAAATTTAAAACAACTTGATTTCATAGAAGTAATAAGATATCTTGCAGGACAATTTGTATCATTAGAAGAAAGAAATGTTTATGCAAAAATATGGTATGATGAAACAACAGGCATGGTCGGCAAAAGAGGAAAAATGGCCCGAGTTCTGTACATGACAAATGTCGGAACAATACCTGATGAAACATCAGTCAAGGTAAAACTAGCAGGCAAAGATGCATTTTCAGATGAAAAAGGAAATATAATAGGAAGAATAGATGAAGGTTTCTTAGAAAGATTAAAAAGAGGAGATGTTTTTGTTTTAGGAGGAAATACGTATGAATTTTTATATAGTTTAGGAATGACTGCATTCGTAAAATCCTCTGTTAACCGTCCTCCAACAGTTCCATCATGGGTTTCTGAAACCCTCCCGCTCAGCTTCGATCTCGCAATTGAAATACAGAAATTCAGAAGATACATGGAAGAATATTACGATAAAAATGAATCAAAAGAAACAATATTAAAATTCATTAACAAATATTTATATGTTGATGAGTATGGAGCAAATGCAATTTACGAATATTTTCACGAGCAATATAATTTTTCAAAAATACCTCATGATAAAAAACTCGTAATAGAATATTTTTCAGAAAGAGATAAAAAATATATAATTTTCCATTCTTTATATGGGCGAAGAGTAAATGATGTTCTCTCCCGTGTTCTCGGTTACATAATCGCAAAACTACAGCATAAAGATGTTGAAATAAATATTAATGATAATGGTTTTTATATTCTTACAGACCAGAACATACAGGCTTCAAGAGCATTTAAATTAATAAAGCCAGAAGAATTAAGAAAAATATCCGAACTCTCACTCGACAAAACAGAAGTTTTAGGAAGAAGGTTTAGACATTGTGCTTCAAGAGCATTAATGATATTAAGAAGTTATAAAGGGAAAAAGAAATCTGTTTCAAGACAGCAATTATCCTCAAGAATTCTTATTAATTCAGTAAGAAGAATTAGCGAAGAATTCCCCATATTAAAAGAAGCTAAGCGAGAAGTGCTAGAAGATTTAATGGACATAAAAAATTCAGAATTAATTATAAAACAGATTGCGTCAGGCAGGATAAAAATTGAAGAAATTCAAACAGAAATTCCAAGTCCATTTGCATTTAATTTAATAACAATGGGCTATCAAGACATTATGAAAATAGAGGACAAACAAGCATTCTTAAGAAAAATGCATGACATGGTTAGAGCAAAAATATCCTTAAAAAACAAACCTTCAAAAGAAACTGCAAAAAAATCAGAAGAGGAATTAAAATCCCAGAGGGATCTTGGAACGGAGCAAAGCGAAGTGAGAAGAGAAGAAAACAAAAAACAAAAAGAAATGTTTAGTTATGATGCATTTTGGAAAGCACAGCATGAAAAATTAGAAGAAGAAAAAGATGAAACAAAAGACATATTAAAACAACAAGCATGGAATATAAAAAGAATTCCTTTTGCAGTTAAAGAGCATTTAATCGAGATTATAGACGGCGAAACAAACATAAGAACTGATTTTGTAAAAGCATTTATTCAATACAGAAAAGAAATTGAAGAATCCTGGCCGAAAGAAATAAAAGAATTCATAACAAAAAGATTAATTGAGCTGAAAGAGATTAAGGAATAACTACCATCTCTCTAATTCATTGTTAACATTCTCATACCATTTCTTGATTATGAATTTAATTTTTTCTTTTAAGAATTGCTTGTTTTTAATTGTGTAAATAAAAAGATATCCTCCTTTAGAAAGGTTTTCCTGATATCTTTCAACAAGCTCTTTCTCGACGAGTTTTTTGATTATTTTCTGTACTGTTGTTCTGTTTAATGATAATTTTCGGGAAAGCTCGATTATTGTAAATCTTTTATTATGTTCCAGCATGAAATTAAATAATTTGAATTCAGGTTTTTTCATCCCTAAACTACATCGAACAACCTCTTCAATATTTATTTTCTTGCATGCAAATTCCATTTTATTTTTTTAATTTTTAGCGAATTATTGCCGCAACCCACTCGCTTAATCGCAGTTATTATTTTATATCGTCATTCATCTTGCAATCTTCTGACGATATCAATTATTTAAAACATATGCGCTCGCCTTAAGGGTGCCGGCAATAATAATTAAATTTCCTCAAGCACAGAATTTATTTTAATCTTTAATGTATCTTTTGATGCAAACCCAACTATTCTCTGAATTTCTTCTCCATTCTTGAAAAATATCATGCAGGGTATTCCTTGAACTCCTGCTGTTGCAGATATTTCAGGATGTTCTTCTGTGCTGACTTTTGCAAATGTGAGTTTTCCTTTGAAATCTTTATCATTAGAAACATCTTCAAAAACAGGACCTAGCATCTGACATGGTCCACACCATGATGCAAAAAAATCAACTAATATTGGAACCTCTGTTTTTATTGCCTTTTCGTATGTTTTATCATCAAGTGTTGTTATCATTTTAATCTTCTCCGCACACATTCATGTATGCTAATTATTATCAGTAGTGCTATAAATACGCACATATTTATAAACATTATGAAGTTATGATAAAATAAAATTAAAATATTCACAACTGAAAATAAAAATAAACAGAATTAAACAAAAACATCTTCATCGAATTCTTCTTCTTTCTCTTCTTTCACAGGTTTTTTATCTTTGGATGATTTTTCATTTTTCTCTTCTTTCCCGTGCTTGAATATGCTTGTATCTCTTTTTGCAGGTATAGGTTCATCATCTAACATCTCATCATCCTCACCCATAAGAGTTTCATTGTCGTTTTTAACCATAATCATTAAGCAAAATAATAGTTTAAAAATTTTATGGTTTTCAAATCTAGAACATAAATAAATCAAGAAGATATTATTTCAGCTTATTCATCAGATTCATTTCAACATGAGTTGTGTCGTCTGCGCAGTCTTCTTGTCTAAGATCATCTATAAGCTGTCTGGCTTCTTTTAGCTTGTCAAAAGCCTTTTTATACTGTTTAGTATCAAATCCGGACTCTGCTTCAGCAAGAATACGGTCTAAATCCATAATATAATCTATTAGCTCTTCTTCGCTCATTTTAGAATAGAATTATAAAAAAAATAAAAATGCTTTATTTGGCTAATCCCAAAATTCTGTACATTCCTGTACCGCATTTTTTGCATTTTCCTTTCAATGCTTTTCTTCCATTTTTCATAACAACTTCTTTTGAATCAACCATCTCTGATTTTGCTTTACATTTAACACAATATCCTTCTACCATTTTAGCACCTCCAAGTGCAACGCGGAGGTTCCGAAAATCGTGATTTTCCATACCTCATATGCTTGTTTAATAATAATTTTTTATTATTATACTTATCTTTTGGATTACTGATATATAAACCTTTCGTTTTTTTAAGCACGAATAAGCACAAATTACTTTTTTCCCAGCGGGAATGTCAAAAATTCTAAAAATTTTTGAGCACTTTGAAAAGCGTTACTTTTCAATGAATTGAACATCAGTGAGATTTCTTCTTCTTTTTTGAACCACAACAGCGTCAACAAGTCATATGAATCGCCTTATTTTTTTTTACCATAATAAAAAACCTTATCTATCTGAACATCCTCTGATTTGAAATTGCCCACTCTTTCGTTATACTCTCCTTTTGGCTTTTCTTCCTCTTTGCTCTCTTGTCTTTCTGCCTGAGACTCTGGTTTTCTCTCAACCTGTCTTTCAACAATTCTTGGTGGAGCATTCTTTAATGCAGTTATTCTACTATCCATATCATTGATTGCTTTTATAATCTCATTCAGCTTATCAGTAAGCATATCTGTGTTCTTGCTCATCTGATCTATTTTTTTATTCATATTAATAACATCTGCTTCGCTCATTTTAATCTCCTCGCCGCTTATTGTTTTTTCAAAATTAGCATTTTTTGTTAAGCCGTGCCTAACATTTTCAGAAAGCTCATCTTCACCATAAATCTGCCTGGCCTGATCTATTGCCTCAAAAGAGCTGTCTGCAAAACCTCTCTGCTTAAGCTCCTTTGTAAGCTGATTAAGCCTTCGCATTCTTTCAAATTGATCCATAACTTCACCTTAAATAACAATTATCTTATTAATGCTATTTTTTCTTATATCTAATTCTTGAGAAGGGTTATTTATATATGTTGCGATTTATGAAACAAAACAGATTGGAATAGAATTACAATATGTTGCGATTTTATTCCTTTATCCTAAAGTAAATCCTTCTTCTGTCTTTGCCTTTGTTTTCAAGGTCAAATATCTCAATCTTTCCTATCTCAGAAGTGTTCTTTAGATGGGTTCCACCGCATGCCTGATGGTCAAAGTCAAAAGAATCATCAAACACATCAACAACTCTTATCTCAGAAATTGTTTCAGGAAGAACTTTTCTTAATTTAACTAATGAAGGTATTTTAAATGCTTCCTCTCTATCAAGAATTCTTGTTCGAACAGGCAAATTCTTAGATATAATTTCATTTATCTTTTCTTCAAAGCCTTTCATTAGTGCTCTGTCAAAATTATCTAAAGAAAAATCAACACGTGCCTTATCTAAATATAATTGATTTCCTGTTATTTCATCTCCTGTTTCATTATGTATTGCTGTTGATAAAATATGAGAAGCAGTATGATATCGCATTAATTTATATCTTCTTTCCCAGTCAATCTTTCCATGAATTGCATCATTTTTCTTCAAACCTGATTTATCGACTTTATGGATTATCTTGCCTTCTTTTTTAATAACATCAACAACATTAAACACAACTCCGTTATTTTCAAATACACCTAAATCATTAGGCTGTCCTCCTGAATTAGGATAAAACGCAGTTTGATTTAATATTATTTCAACATCATCAATAACTTCATCTACAACAGCATCAAATTCTTTCATATAGCAGTCTTTAATATATAATAAGTTGTTCATTTTTTCTCCAATAATAATTTCATCCGTTCATTCCAAAAAAATTCTTTAACAAGTTCTGTCCTGAAATCGGGATATGTCCATTCGAATGTTTCTATTCCTGTTTTTTTGAACAAAGCAGTCATTTCAACATAAATTCCTTTCTTCATATATATTCTATGTGTAAAGTTCTTTGTTGTAGGCAGGACAACATTTGTTATTGTAAAATATCCTGGGTCAATATTAATCATCCGATTACCCTTCTTAACAAATTTTTCTTCAATCCTATTCGTGAATAATTTTATCTCAGCAATCTGCTCTGGCCTTATGAAATTAAAAACAAATATTTTTTTCATGATTTTTCCATCCATTTCAGCATCATAATATGGGGTTATTTTCGAGAAAGAATATTCTTTTAAGATAGAAGTTATTTTTCCATATTTTTTCACCAATATTTTCAAAACATCATCTAATATTTTCTTGTCAGAATACATGATTCCTATAAACAATTTCGTCTTGTTTGGTTGTTTTATGTTTTTTGATGACATTTTATTGCCTAACTTAAAAATAATATCTCCATTTATTTAGTTTGCGGTATTTAATTAAAGAAGTTGTTTTATTTGTTCTTGAGACCTAAGAGGAAGTGTTTTTGCAAATGCATTCTCAACACCATATTTTTTTGTTAATTCCTGAGCATAATATTCTGCATAATCATAAATATGTCCCTTTGATTTCTTATCAAGATTTCTATCAGGCATTAAAAATTTATTTTTTTTGCTTTGTGTAATAAATTTTTTAGAAAATAAACCTGAATCTAACGCTTTTTTTTCAGCAATATATGCTAAGGTTTCATCCACAATTTTTTCTACAGAATTATAAGTATTATTGTGATAATTTAAATTAAATAAGATATTATTTTTTGTCCACGGATTTGATTTTGATTCATATTTAGAACATTCAAGATAATGTATTAAATGACCTAATTCGTGAGCAGCTGTTTCAAATATCCCTTCTTTATCTTTTTCCGAAATAATTATACGAGGCATTCCGAAAGGAAATATTATAAATCCTGCTGACCCCTCATTTTTTTTTTCGTAAATGTATTTATAAACTATATCGCAATCTGCAAATGGAAGAACAAGAATTTTTAAACTTTCAGGCAAATCTTGTTTTGGCCTCAGTGTTCTATATAGTTCTGCAATTTCATCCATATATTTTTTAGATAGGGTTTTATTCTTTTCATAAAACATATCTAATATTTGTAAACGCTTTAAATTTTTACTTATATTTTTATATTCTTTTCGAGAATCAATAGGATCGATTAATGACAATAGTCCTGAACATGTTGCTGAAAAAACATTCAACATGGAATAAGATGTTTTGTTCATAAAGATGAGAATGAATTTTTATTTATAAAGGTTTTTATATACTACTATTAAGTAAGCTCATTTCAACACATATCCTGTTTTTATTGCCCACAACAATAAGTCTAATTCATCAACATCTATTTTAATCTTTCAGGCATAAGCTTTTATTTTATCTTCAATTTTAAGATATTCTTTTTTAAGAATTTTTTTAGTTAACATTTTATCCCTCATTAATATTTATGAAATTAACAAACATTTATAAATTTTTATCATATAATAACAATATGACACTAGAGCAGACATTCAAAAGATGGCTCAAAGAAGGTTTTGAAAAACTATTTGAGCTTGATAAATTAAAATTTAACGAAGTTATTATTAAAAAAGAAATTATTGAATCAATAATGCATTTAGCACGAGAAAATCATCCAAAAGAATTTCTTGCATTTTTTCAGGGAGCTATTAAAAACAAAAAATTAATAATTAATCAGCTCGATTATCATCAGTATTATGCTTCTGAAAGTTCTGCGTTTCCTATATTGCAGTATGGAAAAATGGATTTTTATGGCTCTGTTCACAGCCATCCTTCTTTAAGCAACAGGCCTTCAAAAGCAGATATGGAGTTTTTCAGAAAAACAGGAATTGTTCATGCAATAATCTGCAGGCCGTTTAATTTTGAAAACATAAAATTCTACAATCATCACGGAGAAGAGATTATTGTTAAGATTGAATAATTATCATTTAATGATTGTATTAATGATATAATTTATAGGATAATTTGGTCTGTTGGTGTTTAATCAATTTTGCGATCGAATTTTCATCAGAATAATTTCCAGATAATTTTTCTCTATATACTATCGCATCTAAAATTAATTTCTTTACTTCTTTTTCATTTGCAATTATTTTTACCATCTTGTTTTTCGGGATTGATTTAAATTTTTCTTTTGGACTTATTGGTTTTGTATATGCAAAAATATCTTGAATTGAATTTATTTGTTTATGTTCATTTCCTTTTTTAAATTGTCTTGTTTCATAATGCAGATGAGGTCCTGTAGCTCTTCCAGTTTCTCCTCCCAAACCTATAGACTCTCCTCTAAATACATATTGATTAGGTTGTACTAATATTTCTGAGAAATGACCATTAATTGCAAAAATTCCATCATTATACTGCTGTATAACTGCATTTCCATAATTACCGCATTCTTCTGCAAATAATATTTTTCCTGATTGCGCTGCAACAACAGTATCTCCTTCATCCAGTATAAAATCCCAGCCATAATGTTTTCCCAAATTATTTCCTCCTACTCTGTACAATTTCCTCAATTTTTTATCTTTTGTGTTTGTTCTGTCCTGCCAAAACCATGAACTTATATACGCAGGATTATATGCCTCACCAATAGGTGCTCTGGCATATTCATTGTTTTTTAAAACATCTATATGTCCTTTTGCGCCTGCCAAAATATCCTCTATTTTTATGCAATCCCTTATTTTTTTTGATTGCGCCCGAAATTCAGGATTTATTTCATTAAATAATTTTTTTAAAAACGATTCTCTTACTTGAAGCTGACCATAATTTTTAGTATTTGTAATTTGCGGTTCAAAAATAATTTCTGTTTTCGAACCTAATTGATTTGAAAGAACCCCGAAAACCAACATTGCTGTTGCAACACCGATAGCACGGGGCTGAGTTAAATTTAATAAATAATGTTTAAATTTAAATTGAGGAAACTTTATTTTTTCTTTCTTAGAAACTCTGAGAATTTCTTTTGATCTTTTTTTTAATGATTCAGAAACAAATTCTGAGCTAATCAGTTCTAATAAAGATTTCTCTATCTCTTTGTTTTTTAGCTGATGCGATAATCGAGCATACATTAATTTACTTTCATCTAAACTAGAATGAACTGCTAAAATATTGCAAAGGCTCGCTAATTCTTCAATTTCCTGAATATTACGTTGCAACTGCATAAAACTATGAATGTATTTCTATTTAAAAAGTTTATTATTTGTCACTAGAAAGAGATTAAAATAAAAAGATAGAATTATGTGAAATTAATTTCTTCTATTCTGCGCACATTTATAAATAAAGCTTCGCTCTTGATTTAATAACAAAAATAATTAATAAAAAAATAATATCATAATTGAGGTGCAATATGAAACCATACGATAAAGGAAGCAGATTCAGCAAAAGAAGTTCTGGAAAATCAACTGGACGAAGTTCTGATAGAGGAGAAAGAAGAGATTTCGACAGACCAGCAAGATCTGAAGGAAAATTTGACAGACGTGACTCAGGCAGATCACACAGCAAAGTTCCGGGAGGATTAGAATTATTCGAAGTAACCTGCGATAAATGTGGAATAAAATGCGATGTTCCATTCAAGCCAACAGGAAACAAGCCTGTTTATTGCAGAAGCTGTTTTAGAGAAAATGAAACAAACGATAGTTTTGAAACAAAAGGCAAATTCAAAGACCGTTCAAGAGATAAATTCAATGATGATTTCGAGTCAAAATCAAACATATCTTCTAAAGATATAGAGCTAATAAACAGAAAACTCGACAAAATAATGAAAGCATTAAAAATAGAATAGTCTTTGGAAATAAAAATTTAAAGGTGATTAAACATGGCCGCAACTCCAAAAGGACCGCAAAAAGTAAGAATAGATTATAATATTGATAAACCAACATACGACAATTTTGTTAGAATGTGTAGCAATAAAGGATTTGCACCAAATATTGTTGTTGAAAGATTAATGAAGAAATACACAGATAATAATGGACAGATGTAGTTAATAGAAATAAAAAAAACTTATTTTTATTTTTTTAATTTAGAGTATTTTTTCATAAGTTTCTTAATATCTTTTGGATTAGAATATACTTTTTTTATAAATTCAAGTGTTTTTTTATTATTAGAATAACATCTATATTCTGACTTTATTTCAATAATAAGTTCTTTTCCATAGCCTCTTTGAACAGCTATTTCGTCTGCTTTTTTCTCGACTTCTCTTCGTTTATTTACAGATAACCAATAATTCCATAAAAAGAAAAATTTAGAAAAAAAAGAACGCTTTCTATAAAAAATTTGGTGAGCTAATTCATGTGCTATAAGTCCAATTACTGCTTTTTTCGATAAGTTATTTTTATTTATAAACTTCAAATTAATATATACATTTCCATTAAACGGAGAACTATACCCTATTAATTTCATGTCCGACATAAAAACATTTGAAGATAAACACAAATCAGAATACGACCTATTTCTTACTTCCTCAAACCAAAGTTTAATTTGTTTTTCTGAATACATCTTAATTAATAAAAAATTAAAAAATAATAAAAAATAAATTACTCGTTTACAGTATCATCTGTTTCTTTTACAGTATCATCTGTTTCTTTTACAGTATCATCTGTTTTTACAGCGTCTGTTGCTTTTACTACATTGACTGCTTTTAGGCCTTTGTCTCCTTGTTCAGTATCAAATTCTACAGCATCATTTTCTGCTATTATTGTTCCTTCTTTTAGACCTGATTCATGAGCAAAGTATTCTTTGCCGTCTTCGCCAGCTATGAAGCCGAAATGTTTGTTTGCGTTAAAAAATTTTACAGTTCCTTTCATTGTATTACCTCGATGTTTTACGAGATGTTGGGAAATCGTATACGATTTCCGACATCCTGAAAATGATTTACATTTTCATGAGGTCTAAAAATCAATTGATTTTCAACATCTCAAATATATTTTTTTCAGAAATTATATGTTTAATATCTGATATAAACAGATAAGTAGGTCTCTTTTTAAATATTACGCATATTCAACATATTAAGCATTATTTAATTAAAATCGTTATGTTTAAATATACAAACAGAACTGCATTAAATATGGTTAATTTTTGGCGCATAGTCAATGAAGTTATAAAAAAATCAGATATGATTCTATTAGTTCTTGATGCAAGACATATAAATGAAACCAGAAATATAGAGATTGAAAATAAAATATTAAGGTCTAAAAAAACAGTGCTTTATGTTATAAATAAATGTGACCTTGCAGATATCAAAACAATAGAAAAAAATACAGCAAACATTAAACCTTCTGTATATATCTCGGCAAAAGACCATTTAGGAACATCTCTGCTTAGGCAAAATATTATGAAAGTCTCAAGCCACCTAAAACTTGACACTATAACTATTGGTGTTTTGGGGTATCCTAATGTCGGCAAAAGTTCAATTATTAATGCGCTAAAAGGCAAAGCATCAGCAAAAGTAAGTAATGTCAGCGGATATACTAAAAGCAGGCAAAATGTACGTGTATCCTCGAAAATAATTTTAATAGACACACCAGGGGTTATTCCATATAAAGAAAAAGAAATGGATAAACACATGATGATTGGAACAATCAATGCTGCTCATGTAAAAGATCCTGATTTATTAGTCATAACATTAATGAAAAATAATCCTGGAATTATAGAGAAAGCATATGATGTATCAAAACGCAAAAATCCTGAATTGACTCTTGAAACAATAGCAAAGAAAAAAGGATTATTAATGAAAGGAGGAATTGCAGACATAGATAAGATTTCAAGGATAATAATCCAGAATATCCAAAAAGGAAAAATAAATATATAAACAATTCTTTATTAATCGGCTCTGTTCATTTTCGTATTTATGTAATCTTAGAATATCGCTCACTTTAAGGAAGGCAAAAAAACTTTTTAAACAGAGCCTTTATTAATCAATAGCTTTATAAATTTTCTATATATACTTCAAAATATGATACATGTAAAAAAAGAAGGTGTTCTTATTGAATCATCTAAAAATGAATTCGAGAATCAAGCTGTCCTTAATCCTACTTGTGTGCAGGAAGGAAACACAGTTCATATGTTCTACCGTGCTGTAAAGAAAGGAAATCATTCCAGCATCGGCTATTGCAGATTAGAAGGACCATTAAATGTAGTAGAAAGATCTTACACACCCATAATATTTCCTGAGCAGGATTATGAAAAACAAGGGATTGAAGACCCGCGTATTGTATTATGCGATGGAATATATTATATGTTCTATACTGTATTTGACGGAAAAAATGCAGTGGGTGCATATGCTACAAGCAAAGATTTGAAAATATGGGAGAAAAAAGGAAGAATAACCCCCCTAATAACATACAGCGAAGCAAAAAAAATATTCAGCGAAGGCAAAAGCAAACTGAAAGAAAGATATTATTTTTTTGAGTCTTATATAAAAGATGTGGTCGCAAAGGATGTACTTCTGTGGGAAAAAGATGTTTTCATATTTCCAAAAAAATTCAATAACAAATTTGCACTTATCCATAGAATATTGCCTGATATACAAATAGCATATTTTAATGACTTCAGTGAATTGACTATTGATTACTGGAAGGAATATCTAAAAAGACTTGGTGATCGAATATTGCTTGAGCCTGAATATGGCTATGAATCTAGAAACATCGGAGCAGGAGCACCAATAATTGAGACAGAAAAAGGATGGTTGATGATTTATCATGCAGTTGAGGATTCGAACAAAGGCAAACTTTATCATGCCAGTGCAGCTCTTCTGGACAAAAATAATCCTCAGAAAGTAATAGGTAGATTATCAAAACCCCTTTTCTCGCCTGAACTGGATTACGAGAAATATGGAGATGTTAATAATGTTGTATTTCCAACTGGTACAGCGATATTCGGCAAAAGATTATACATATATTATGGAGCATCTGACAAGAGGATAGCTGTTGCATCAGTGGACTTAAAGGAATTACTGAATGAACTTCTTATACCTAATGATGTGTTCAATGAAGTTAGTTTTACTGCAGGCCGAGTGTATGATGCCTGTATCAATGAAGAATTAGGGATGAAAAAACTGAAGAAAAGAATATTAAAAGATGAAAAAATCATCATGATGGCAATCGGATGGCTTGCAAGAGAAGAAAAAATCGAGTCAAGATATGTTGATGACGAGCTTTACATAAAAGTCAGGAAATAATAATTTTACATCACATTTATAAATGTTTTACAATTGATAATTTTATGAAAGAAAAACCTTCTTGGATTTTATATATGGCGACATTCCCTCCAAGAGAATGTGGAATCGCCACATTCACAAAAGATTTAGTAACAGCTATAGATAAAAAATTTGCGCCTTCAATAAAATCCAAAATTGTTGCAATGAATAATGACGTAACTAATATCTATAATTATCCTGAAGATGTTATATTCGAGATAAATAATTCAGATATACAAGAATATATTGATACAGCGAAAAAGATAAATGAAATTGAGCAGATAAAATTAGTAAATATACAACACGAGTTTGGAATATTTGGCGGGGAATATGGCAGCTATCTAATAGCTTTTCTGGAAATATTAACAAAAAAAGTGGTTGTAACTTTCCACTCTGTCTTGCCTAATCCAAATGAGAAACTGCGTAAAGTTGTTGAGGCCATAAGTCAAAAATGCTCGAGCATAATTGTTATGACAAAAACTGCAGTAGATATCTTAAGAAACGATTACAAACTAACAGGGTCTATTGAAGTTATACCTCATGGAATACCAACCATGCCTTTTGTTTCAAACACAGAAGAAAAAACTGCTCTGGGATATAAAAATAAAATAATACTATCTTCTTTTGGAATGATGAATCCTGGTAAAGGTTATCAATATGTTATTGAAGCTTTGCCTGAGGTAATAAGTAAATTTCCAAATCTTTTATATATTATTGTGGGTGAGACTCATCCTGTTGTAAGAATAAAAGAAGGTGAGCAGTACAGAAATTATTTGGAAAGTAAAGTAAAAGAACTTGGAATACAGAAACATGTAAAATTTTATAATAAATATGTAAAGCTCAGCGAGATAATAAAATACCTTCAGGCAAGTGATGTTTTTGTCTGCTCAAATACAGAGCCTAATCAAATAACAAGTGGAACTCTTTCTTATGCTGTTGGTGCTGGAAGAGCAGTTATATCAACACCATTTCTGCACGCGCGAGATTTTATCACACCAAATATAGGCATATTAACAGAATTTTCAAATCCTTCTTCTTTTAGGGATGCATTAATCAAGATTTTATCTGATTCTAAGTTCAAGGAAAAATTGGAGAAAAACGCATATGCATACACAAGGCATATGACGTGGCCTAATGTTGCATTATCTTATATGACTCTTTTCGATAAGTATATGGATCTTATTGAGAAATCTGATAATACACTGCCAAAGATAAAACTAAATCACTTAATCAGACTTTCAGATGATTTTGGAATAATACAATTTGCAAATAATGCCGAAGCAGATATTAGTTCAGGATATACTTTGGATGATAATGCACGAGCACTGATAGTGAGTTGTATGCATTTTGAATTGTCTGGTTCTAAAGCAACATTAAAACGTATACGAATTTATCTTAAGTTTATAAAATATGTGCAGCAAGAGGATGGGAAATTACAAAACATTGTCGATTCTAACAAAAACATAGATAAGGAAATATGGAGTGATGATGCACATGGACGAGCATTATGGTCTTTGGGATTTTTGCTTGGAAGTAAATCAATACCTAAAAAATTAAAAATAGAAGCAGAAGAAATATTCAAAGAGGCAATAAAACACGCCAATAAAATTAGTTCACCAAGAGCTGCTGCTTTTGCTATAATTGGTCTTTTTTTTCATAATAAATATATGCCCTCGTCGGATTCGATTGAAAAAATGAAAAAATTAGGAGATCATCTTTTATCTATTTATAGAGATAACCTCTCTGATGAATGGAAATGGTTTGAATCATATCTCACATATTCCAACAGCAAACTTCCTGAATCTCTTTTTTATGCGCATCTGGCGACAGGAGAGAAAAAATATTTAGATGTAGCATTGTCAAGCCTTGATTTTCTTATTTCAATAACTTTCGAGACTAACTTTTTTGCTCCTGTTGGACAAAAGGGCTGGTATTATAAAAATGGGCATAAAGCACATTTTGATCAACAGCCAGTGGATGCTGCGTCTATGGTTCAGACATTATTTTTAGCATATAAACTTACAAGAAATAAAAAATATCTAAATCATGCAATGATTGCATTCCGTTGGTTCTTAGGCAAGAACTCACTAAATCAAATAGTTTACAATGAAACAACTGGCGGCTGTCATGATGGAATTGGTATAGGTGCTGTTAATCTTAATCAGGGTGCAGAATCGACAATATCTTATCTTATAGCCAGACTTACGTTTGATGTGCCTTTGGATGTAATAAATAGTGAAAGTTTAGATATACATCCTGCTGATTCCCACATGAAAAATTCCCCTGCACAGAAAGATGCCTGATTTTAAAATAAATTCTTCTAATAAAGATATAACTATTAAATATGTTGTTAGAAAATTCTGACAGCAAGCCTGCTTATTTTTAAAATAATTCTTATTTTACATTCCTAAAAATTTCAACAGTCCAAAGACCACAAATACAGGCCAGACAATTGCTTTTAAAAATCCTAATACTCCCATCCAAAAACCTGCAGCAGTTGAAATATAATAAATTGCTGCACCTATAAAACCCAAACCATATAGGGCATGACCACCACCATGGCATTTTCCAGTACAACTATCGTTGCATTTATTTTTCATTTTTTTGCTCATAATATCAACCTCAATAATTCTGTAAGAATTGCATTTATAAATTTAATTAAAATAGCCTCTGCCAAAGACGCATTTAAAAAGCTCGCTCGGAGGATGTGATGCAATTATAACTCTGAAACAAACATATTGAAGAATCGAATCATCTTTTTTGATTTAGTCGGTATATTCTGAATGCTTCTTTCGCTAATTGTTTCAAAAGAGGAAATGTATCAATAGAGTCTATTTCAGATTCTTTTATCCATTTATAATTTTCAAGTTCTTCCTTCTGTAAAGTAACTTTTGAATTTCCCTTGACTTCACAGACATAATCAATAGAAATCTGTTTTTTGTTGTTTTTTTGACTGCCTTGAACAAAAAAAGGTATTGCCAATTTTTCATTAGAAAAGAATCTAGTCTGAGGATATGCATCAATAATATCTATGTCTAGACCTACCTCTTCTTTTATTTCTCTCTTCAGAGTTTCGTCAAAAAGTTCATTATTTTCTACATGTCCACCAACATGCATCCATTTTTGCATTTTTTTATGAAATATCAAAAGCAGTTTATTCTTATAAAATATGAATGCAGTGGTTGTTATTTGTATCATTAAACTAAGGGGGTGTATTTTATTTATTAATTTTTGTGTTTTTTCGGAAATATTCCGAAATAATATAGATAAAATTTATAAATAATAATCATTTTCTAGTAGTTATGAACCCACTTGCTATCGATTATATTTGTTTTGCAGGACACAGCCATCTTGATTGGGGAGGAGTACTTGAGACTCTTCAAGAACTTAAAAATAGAGGACACAAAATCAGAATTCTGTCTGGGGCGAATATAAAAAATTACGTTGAAGCTAATGGTTTGGATTTTGAAGACATAGGTTTAGGATATTTCCGCCCAAGGCAAATGAATGAAAGTATTGAGGACACACTTGCATATCATCAATTTAATAATTTTTTTGACACTCAAAACATCGAACAAACACTTATCCGTGGTCTAGATTCTGTTAAAGAAAATAAAACACAAATCATTCTATCTGATCCTTTATGTAAAACAGGACCACTTATCAATATGAAAACAGGAATTCCTTATGCTGTTCTAGGTCCATATAATTATCAACCAGAAGGAAGAGTTGAAGATGACAACAAAATAGCTCTTGAGAAATTCATAGGAGAGTTCTCAAAAATAACTGAACGATATGGAATAAAAGACGGACATAAACTTCCCCTTGTTCAAAATTCTCCTCTTCTAAATATAGTGTATAGTATACCTGAATTTGATAAAGAGATGCACGAACCTAACATCACTTATGTAGGCTCAGATTCTTTCCCTCTTAAAAAAAAGACAACTTCAAATAAATTTAATGTCTTTTATTCTTCAGGAACTATATTTTGGGATCAGCAGCAAGTCGATGCTGTGTTAAGACTTGCAGAAGAACAACCTATTTATTTACATATAACTAAAGGAAGAATTATTCCTCATATTGATGCTTTAAAAAATGTTACAATATACGATTTTTGTGAAGATAAAAAACTTATTCCCGAAATGGATATATTAATAACTCAAGGAGGATTAGGCACAGTAACTAATGGAATCCGCGCAGGAAAACCTCTTATTGTAATGCCTCTTTTCTGGTATAACGAACCTCAAGCAATAAAAGTTGCAAGATATGGAAATGGAATCTCTATTCGAAATTTAGATGATCAAAAAAAACATCTGACTGAAACATTTAAAATATTAACATCAGATAATACCTATACTCAGAAGGCACTCGAATTGAGAGAAAAATATGCTTCATTTGGAGGATCTAAAAAAGCAGCAGATCTTATAACCGAGCTGATTTAATGGATAACACTAAATTTCAATTAACACTCGAAAAAATATTTCTTGGACAAAAGATAGTTTTTTTGAATAAACAGTTGCCCAAACGTACTTCTCATGAGGTTTATTTTGTTCAATTCATAAGAGATGGGAAAGAAGAAACAGTCGTATTTAAATTTCATCCGAATGATGTTCCAGAATATAAGCAATTCAATACAAAGAAAGAAGCATATGTACTAAAACAATTAGAGAAAGGGAAAATTATTCAAGTTCCAAAAATACTATATCAATCAAATCAGAACGACATATTTAATAGGGATTATTTTGTTATGGAATTTATTGACGGAGTACCTATGTCAGAACTCATCAAAAATTCCTCTTTTAACCAAAAAAGAATATATGTAAGAGAATTAGCAGACCTTATAGCAACAGTCCATAATATACCAACCTCTCAATTTCCAGAAATACCTAAAGAGAATTATGGAGATGTAATAATAAGAAAACACCAACTACTCTATGATGGATTGATAAGAGATAGTAAAGTTATAAACAAATTTGATATTAATATAATGGAAAAAACAATAACCTATCTCAAAAACAAAAAACCACTAAAAACAGACGAAGCTCTTCTCAATGGAGATTTTAGTCCAGAACATTTTATAAGAAAAAAAGATGGAACGTATGTTTTAGTTGATTGGGATCCAGCAGAAATTGGAGATAGAAGTTGGGATATTTTCTGGATGGTTAAAGAAGCGTCTCAATTTGTTTTCGGATATGAAAATTCCTTAGACGATGTATTATCTCAGTATCTAAAAAATTCAAAAAAACCTCTTGAAAATCAAGAATATTATAAAAACGCCGCAGTATGTTGGGCATATATGCTCGGTTGGTATATTCAAGAAAAAGTGCCTCAAAGCCATCTTGTTTCTTCAATTAAACAATATCGACCACATTTTTCTAAAAGAATTAAAGAACTTATTTAAATTTTTTTTAAGACAAACTCTAAATCTTTATCTTCTTTAAGAGGGGGAACAGGACCCTGCAAATAGGCAGACCACCAATGCAAACCGCCATCAAAAGGATACTCTCCAACAGGAAAGTTCCATGGTTTTTTACTAGATAAATAATGAATAATCTGACATTCATCAAAATTTTTATAAGAAAACAACTGAGGATATTTTTCTGCCATATATTGAATGCTTGGAAGCGCCTGTTTAACATTCCATCCTTGTACAGGCTGATCTAACAAACAGATTGCTGCATGAAAAAACTCCATTGCATACCATCTACGGGGAAGGTTTTTTTCAATATATTTTTTGCTTACTTCTTCTATTTTTGGTCTTAGAGTATTTACCATCCAATTTCTATTCACAAAAAATGCACCATCAGTAAAAAGAGTAAAATCTCCTTTTTTTTCAGTCATTCCGCCTTCAGACAAGATAAATTGACGCAATATTTCAAGTTCAGCATAGAAACGTACGTCTTTATTCATTGGGTGTTTTTTTATGTCTAAAGTCATTGTGTTAGGATATTCCCAATCAAAAGGTTTAGTGATTATGGCGTCAGTATCCATATACAAAAGATTATTTTCTTCGATGAAATCAACTTGAAGTTTACCTTGATTAATTTTTGTCACATGTCCATATTGAGAAGAAAGATGTTTCCATTTTTCATGATTGAATTGTTCATCTTTGTATATGAACTTGTTAATATGCTGGAGATTTTGATAAGATAGATTATGAACTAAATATATTTTTGCGTCTGGAACATATTTTTTTACAGAATTTATTTGAGCAATCAAACCTTTAATAAAATTATCGTCGCTAACAAATAAAAATGCTTTATTTGTATCTAAGGAAAACATCTTTCTCTCCATAAGGTTCACCTTTGCTTCCGGTCCAAATTCCTCTTGATTTATATTTGTTGAATAGTTTTTCTCTAAAAGAAATATCTACGATGTTCTTCTGTTCAATAATCATAGGTAAACTGTGAATATCTTTTTCCATTCCATATATTGGAAAATGTAAAAGATTTTTCCAATGTTGTTTTAATACTTCATGAACTAATTTATGTTCTGAATGTCCATATTCTCCATAAGGATTGTGAGTATATATTTTTTGGGGAGATAAAATTGAAATAATGGATGCAAGATTAGATTGTAATTGATCTTTAGTTCGTATATCAATTTTACCGAAAATTTGAGGGTTGGTGGTCTTAATTGTTTGAATCCAAAACATTGAAGTATATTCTCTATATTCTTCAATTATTTCAAATACCTTACTAGTATATTTGAGATTATTTTCCAAATTTTGGTTGTTTTGAAAACAAACACATATCACACAATCCTTTTTTTCGACAATTGAACTGAACCAAATAGCTTCATCATCAGGATGAGCTACGATAATTAGATTATTAATTCTATTCATAATATTAGGAAGTGTTAATAATTTAAAAAAGTATTCATTTTATAGTGAAAACTCTTCGGAATTTTCGAATAATTTCCGATACGTAATCCTGTTTGGATGTCATACATTTTGTGTATTTCATTGTATATCTAACGTATTACAAAATTCAGAAAATAAATTCTTAGAGAATAAATGTGCAATTCAAGGGTCAAAAAGTATACCCCTGAACCGATCACGATAACTACTAGCCCCGCCCAGATTCGAACTGGGGTCACAGCCTGTCTTCTAGCAGAAGATATTCCAAAAATGGAACATTTCTACTGTCCAGAGGGCCGTATGATGGACCGCTACACTACGGGGCTATAGACTAAAGAAAAAAGGCAAGATTTATAAATCAATTGTTTTTTCTAAGATTAATAAAAATATGATATTCACAAGACATATCAGAGGTTAAAATGGCAAAATTAAGAAAAGGGTCAGCATATAACAAGAGTTTAAAAAGACCCTATACAAGAAAATCTAAATTCAGGGCAAAATCATATGTAAGAGCATCTCCTCACAGTAAAGTTGTAAGATACGAAATGGGAAATGTCCAGAAATTATTTGAATATACACTGATGCTTGTACCTAAAAAAGAATTGCAAATAAGACATAATGCATTGGAAGCAGCAAGACAGTCAGGAAACAAGCTTCTTGAATCAAAATTAGGAAAAGGAAATTACCATATGCAGTTAAGAAAAGTTCCTCATCACATTCTAAGAGAAAATGCGTTGGCTTCAGGTGCAGGAGCAGACAGAATGTCAACAGGTATGGCTGCATCTTTTGGAAAAATAGTTGGTCTAGCAGCACAGATACACAAAGGAGATATAATTTTCCAGGTTGAAACTGACAAAGCAAATCTCGCAACAGCAAAGCTGGCATTAATAAGATGCAAAAATAAACTGCCTTGTTCGTGCCAAATTATCGAGAAGAAAAATTAATTATTCTTCATTTCTTTTTCTATTTTCTTGTTTAATTCTTCTAATGTAATTACTGCTTTATATTTCTTTTTTGCTGCATCGACTTTTGTTTTAGGAAGAATATCTGTTTTAGATAAATACACTATTATTTTTTTATCATAATCTTTTAGTGTTTTGAATAATTTTTCCTGCAATTTTAATTCGTAAGGTTCTGTTAAATCAATTACATAAACAATTATGTTTGCAAGATATTTTAAAACCAAATATGCCTGATGTTCAATATTATTCATCTTATTTCTATTAAGAACTCCAGGAGTATCAACAAACTGCACTTTTCGTATTCCATATTTTGCATATCCTAAATTTAATCCTGTTGTTGTGAAAGCATAACCTTGTATTTTTGGTTTTGCGGGTGTTAGTTTGCTTAAAAGCGTGCTTTTTCCTATGTTTGGAAATCCTGTTATTGCAACAGTAAATAAATCTGTTTTCAAAGAAGGATATGATCTCATCATCATTCTTGCATCTTCAAGATATACTAAATTTTTATTAACTTGTTTCATGACTGATGAAGCCCGCCCGTAAAATGCCTTCATTGTCTTTTGAACATCCGACAGGGTTTTTGTTTTTTTTAATTTTCGCTCATAGTCATAAGACAATTCAAGTATGTTATTTCTCGCCCAATTAATTGCTCCCAATGATTTTTTTAAAAAATCATAATCTAGTGTGTATCTTATTAATTCTGAATAAATTTCAGGCAGTCCATCAATGCTTGGAAAATTTTTTATGATCTGATCGAGTTTATCAACAAGCACTGTTCTGAATGTTTTCAGTTTTTCTATTTCTGTTGTTCTTGCTCTCTGTTCTCTCTCTCCTGATGTTCTTTGATAGGCTATTTCGCCTTTTTTCTTTGCTTCTTTGAAAGCCCTGTCTAAATAGAAGTCTGCATTTTCTATTGACTTAAGATCTTGAAAGTTCATAATTATTAGAATACTGGTTGTTTTATAAAGTTATTTTTTATATATAAAGTCATGATGATCGAAATCGTCAAATAAAACTTCATCATTATTTTCGTTATATTGAAATATTAAGACGAGGGAACCGATATGAACTCGTTTTGAATCTTTCTTATCATATCTTAGATTTTTGTAATGTTCGAGAGTGGGGCTTGATAAAATTTCTTTGATTTTCTTTTTTACTTGCTCGTGCAGCCCTTTGTCTTTTTTAGCTAATTTTCTTAGTTTTTCTCTTAGTTGTTCGCTTATTTGTATGTTATGCATTTTAACTTATGTCTTTTTCTAGCTCGTCAAAAGATTTGTATTTAATGTATTTTCCTTTTTGAATTTTCTTTAATTTTTCAACATATTCTGGTCTTAATTCAGGCTCCAAAAGAGATTCTTCATATTGATTTATTATCAATCCCACTGCATCGGATTTATTCTTTAAGCCGAATTTTCCCTTGACTATGTTCAATATTCTGTCTTGATTTTCATTAAAATTTATTATTGCTTGTACCATTTTATAACCTCATTATATTTTATAACAATTTATTATAAAGTATAATGTTTTATTATATAAATCTTTCGGTTTAATTTAATATTAAGAAGAGCTTAATAAACCTTGCTGAAGAAAAAGCGAAAATCTTTCGGAAAAAAAGAGCAGCTTTATAAATCATCAAAAATTCCTTACTCTATAAATAACTGAGGCTAGGACCTCTGGGGTCGCGTCACTGCGTTCCGAGATCCCTCTGGGAGTTTATTAATGTTAAAACTTAACACATAAATTCTTAGATTTTATGGTTTATCCTCTGGGAGAGAAAAAATGGATATAAAAATAAACATAGCTGATAAAAAATCAGGAAAATCTGTAAAGAAAGAGTTAAAAGAACAGGAAGCAATGGCTTTGCACGGAAAGAAAATAGGCGACAAGATAAACGGCGAACTAATTGATATGCCTGGTTATGAATTTGAAATTTCTGGCGGCAGCGATTATTGTGGATTTCCTATGAGAAAAGATGTTACGGGGATATTAAGAAAAGCAATTTTAACAACAACAGGAATAGGCAACAGATACAAAAGAGCAGGAATGAGATTAAGAAGAACAGTTGCAGGAAATACTGTTTATGCAAAAACAACTCAAGTTAATCTTAAAGTCTTAAAACACGGTGCTGAATCTTTAATCAAAGAAGAAGCAAAAGTTGAAGAGAAGAAGGAATAAGATAACTAAAAACATTACCTTTATATATTTCTTTTTTTATTCTATTTCTATGGACTTTAAAGATGTAATTGCAGAGCTTATTCATGATGAATTAAAGAAACATGATGAAATAAAGCTAAATAAATCAAAAATATATGAACTAATAGAAATACCTCCTGATAGCAAATTAGGAGATTTCTCACTGCCCTGTTTTTTGTTTGCAAAAGAATTAAAAAAAGCACCAGGAAATGTTGCATTAGAATTAAAAGATAATTTTATAATAATCAATATAGATGAAACTAATAAATACCACAAATATTTTTACGCCATAGAAAATTTTGGTCCTTATTTGAATTTCTTCGTCAATAAAGAATTATTTATTAAAGACATATTGAAAAAAATCCATGAAAATAAATTATTAAAATTTCCAAAACAGGATAAAAAAATAATGATTGAATTCGGGCAGGCAAATACCCATAAAGAATTCCACGTCGGACATTTAAGAAACGTTTGCTTGGGAGATTCTCTTGTCAGAATATACAGACTTCTTGGATATTATGTTGTTTCTGCAAACTATCCTGGAGACATAGGAACTCATGTTGCAAAAACATTGTGGTGTTATTTGAAATTTCATCAAAATGACAAGCTTCCTGAAAACAAGGGAAAATATTTAGGAAAAATATATGCAGAAGCAACAAGACTTCTAAATGATCCTGGAAATCCAGACTATAAAACAGAAGTATCAGAAGTTCTGCAGAAACTGGAAAATAATGATCCTGAACTCACAAAATTATGGAAAGAAACAAAAAAATGGTCCATGAAAGAGATGGAAGAAATTTTCAGAGAGCTTGATGTAAAATACGATGTTTTTTTCTTTGAAAGCCAGGTTGAGAAAGAAGGGAAAAAACTCGTCAATGAATTACTGAAAAAAGGAATTGCAAAAGAAGATAACGGAGCAACCCTTATTGATTTAAGTGAATACAAACTTGATATATTTCTTCTCTTAAAAAGCGATGGAACATCTTTGTATGCAACAAAAGATCTTGCACTTGCAAAAAAGAAATTCAACGAATACCAAATAGAAAAAAGTTTCTATGTTGTTGATGTTAGACAATCAATGTATTTCAAACAGTTATTCAAAACTCTTGAGCTGATGGGATTTAAAGAAGATGTTGTCCATGTTCCTTATGATTTTGTAACAACAAAAAATGGCGCAATGTCATCAAGAGAAGGAAACATCATATTATATGAAGACCTTAGGGATAATGTTATGACTCTGCTTGAAAAAGAAACCCAAAAAAGACACTCTGACTGGTCTTTCAAAAAAATACAAGAAAACTGCAAAAAATTGATGATTGCTGCTCTTAAATTCGGAATGCTTAAATTTGACAACACAACAATGATTGTCTTCGATATGGATGAATGGATTAAATTCGAAGGAGAAACAGGTCCTTATGTTGAATATAGTTATGCAAGAATAAATTCAATATTTAAAAAATCAGAATTAACAGACGAAGAAATTAAAAAATTAATTCATGCAGATATATCCTTATTAAAAGAAAACTCTGAATTTGAATTAACTAAAAAACTTTCAAAATTTCCTGAAATAATATCTCAGTCGGCAGATTATTTTAAACCTTCAATAATTGCAAGATATTTAATTGAACTATGCCAGAAATTCAATGAATATTACCATGCAACACAAATTTTAGTCGAGGATGCTGAATTAAAAAAATCAAGATTATATTTATTGCATTGTGTAAAAGAAATTCTTAAACAAGGTTTAAATCTTCTTGGAATAGAAGAAATTGAGGAGATGTAAATTTTTGAAAATAATTTAATTTGAATATTAATATGGAGCTCTTAAATTTTAAAAATAAAATTCCTGCAAACATATACAAGCATTTAGATGCAAGAATAAAAAAATTAAGGCCTGCACAGCATAAAGCAATTGATGCCGGAATATTTGAAAATAAAAGTTTATTAATTTGCACTCCAACAGCGTCAGGAAAAACATTGGTTGCAGAATTGGCCATAATGAATGCAATTTTTCATGACAAAGGAAAATGCGTCTATGTTGTTCCGTTAAAAGCTCTTGCAAATGAAAAATTTAAATTCTTCAAGAAAATGCATGAATTCAAGACAGCAATTACATCAGGAGATATTGACAGCAATGATTCTTATCTCGAGAAATATGATTTAATAATCACGACATCAGAAAAATTTGACTCATTAATAAGACACAAAACTCCTTGGTTAAGTAAAGTCAAGGTTGTAATCATAGACGAGATTCATCTTTTAAATGATTCTTCCCGAGGACCAACATTGGAAATATTAATTACAATTCTTAAAAAAACATTAAAAAATCTGCAGATAATAGGCCTTAGCGCAACAATAGGCAATCCAAAAGAACTTGCAAAATGGCTTGAAGCAGACTTAATAATAGATTCATGGCGTCCTGTAAAATTAAAGAAAGGAATTTATCTGAATGGAAAGATTGAGTTTTATAGTTAAAGAATAAATTTATAAACTAAATAGCAACTACTCAATAATGGTTGAATTAACAGAACAACAAATATTAGAAAATATTATTGAATCTCATTTAAAAAGTCTGGAGTTCTATAAAAAACAAGAAAAAAATAATTGCAATCCTGCTGTTGTATCTGAATTAGCAACAATCGGCTCTTACATAACTCGTTATGGATTATTAACTCAACATCCCAATTTCGAAGAATATAGCATTAAATTATTAGTATTTACCTTGAAATAATGTTTCGTTATTCTTCCGAGTTCTCCGAATATATTTCGGATTTTTCTAAGAAAGGTTTATTAAGAACTTTATCTATCTTAATATATGAACCAAAAACAAGATTTAGAAAATAAAATTGAAAAAAACATTAGAAAACTTAAATCACTCACAAATAAAGATTTAACAGAAGAAGAACTATCTAAAGAAATAACAAAAATTAATCTAGCCAAAAACTATACAGAATATAATTTGCTATATCAAGAGCAATTAAATAATCTTGCTTCTTCATATAAACATTTAACTTATTTACGGCAAATTCATGGAGTATGCACACATTTAATTAAAGAAAATAATTGTGAACAAGAATTAAATAAATACTTTACTAAACTTCTTTTTAATATTTAAAATTAATAAATGAGCCTGGTAGGAAACCCACTAAACTTTTTAGGAAAAAGTTTAATCAAAAATAAGAGGTCGCCAAAGCGACCAATGAGCCTGGTAGGAAACCCACTAAACTTTTTAGGAAAAAGTTTAATCAAAAAT
>CAZSEK010000003.1:0-16645 GCA_964605945.1 uncultured Methanosarcinales archaeon | reverse complement strand
AAGAGGTCGCCAAAGCGACCAATGAGCCTGGTAGGAATCGAACCCACCTCAATCGGTATCTTTGAATTAAATTCTCCGAAGCCGACCGCACTTTTTGACTTTGCGTCAAACTCTTTGTTAACACAAAGAATCCAATATGCTACAGGCCCATAAAGAAAGAATACTTCTTATTGTTTAAAAAACTTTTGAAATTTTAAGAAAACTATTAAAGAAAAATAATCAAAAAATAAATTAAATCTTTATCAAGATAATTTCTATTGTTGAAACTCGGACATCTCTTTCTTCTTTATTTTTGAATTCTTCAGAACTTATTTTGATGTCTTTTGTTTTTATTTTGTCTTTCATAAATCTGTTTAAAGTGACTTCAACAACATCGACTGCTTTGCTGATGAATTTTCCTCTTGCTTTTACTATAACTTCATCTGCGTCTTTTGTTGTGAACTGCATAACTATTCCTGTTACATAATTCATAAATGGTTTTGTTCCGATGTAGATTATGTTGTCTTTTTCGTTGCCTTCCATTTTTATCACCTGATTACTTAATCTCCTTTTCGTTTTAATCTAGTTGCATATCCTGCAACAACGTTTCTCAATTTTTTTGACGGAATAATCATTTTTGAACCTAAAACTTTCTTATTTTCATCGAAATCTATTGTAAAATCCTGTCCGTGCTTTTCCATTAATTCCTGTGTTGTTCTTTTTATCAATTGTGTTTTAATTCTGCCCATTTTATAGTTACCTCTTATGGTTGCTTATAAGAGGAGAAATAGAGGAGGATTTATAAATGTTTTCTTTAAAATATACTGCCTTAACTCAGCTCTACAATTAATTTTGCAGCCATCTTGCTGGTCATATCATTTACATCCTTTTTAGGATTGACTTCAACTATGTCTGCTAATTCTATGTTTTTAAGAAGTTTTAGTCTGTGAACAAAATATATAAGCTCTCTTGAAGTAAGCCCACCTGCTTCCAGATAACCTGTTCCTGGTGCAAATGCAGGATCAAGAACATCAATATCTATGCTGAGGTAAAGATGTTTAAACTGCCTTGCTGCAGTCATAACAGCATCACAAGTTTCCTGCACGCCTTCAAAAGATATTTCTTTCATCGAATAGTGTTTTATTTTATTGTGTTTTATGAATTTATGCTCGTTTTGAGACCAGTTTCTTATTCCTACTAAAAGAATGTTCTCTGGTTTAAGGATATTCTGAGCAACTAATCCCTGAATAAAATCTTCATGAGTTATAAAATCATTTTCGCAATCGGGGTGTGCATCAAATATTAACAATCCGCAATCATCAGAATTGTATTTTTCAGCAAATGCCTTAAATGAAGAATAGGTTATAGAATGATCTCCTCCTAAAAGAATTGCAAATCCCTCTAGTTTTTTAACAGCATCCTCAATAGCCTGTTTGGACTTGTCTATATCAAAATTATCTATTTTTACAGTTTCAACGTCTATGTTTGGATTTATTCCATGTTCGCTTAAATATAATTCATCAAGCATCTCAACCATCTTATCCGGAGCAAGTTCCTGTCCTTCTTTTTTTTTCATTGCGCCCGCATTATAAGGTATTTTTAATAGCTTCATGATTTTAGTAATTAAGAGTGTTTTTTAAAGATGATTGTTTTGAATATAATAAATTTCATATAAATAATAGTCACTATATAGTAGTATAGAAACGAAAGCTTTATAAATAAAGAATCTTTTCTAAGATTGGTGATAAAATGTGTAATGCAAGTATTTATGAAGATATATCAAACTTAATAATACAAATAGGTAGATTTAAATCTAAACATAATCTTAAAGAACCAACATATGCATTTCATCTCGCAGGCATGAAAAAAAGATTGGGAGACGCATATAAGAATGTTGAAGAAGACGTGCAAGCATTAGGACAATACACCAGAGCACAAGAGCTCTATGAAGATTCTAATCATACTGTAGAAGCAGAAGGATTAAAATCAACAATAGCAAGTTTAGAAGAAAGACTAAATTCTAAATCAACATAAAATTAAACAAACATCTTACTTTAATGTTCTTCTTTTGTTCTTAAATTGTTCTTAAACACAATATTTATATATAAGTTAGTATATTAGTATAGTAAATACTATATTCGTTGGAGGAATTAAAATGAGCAAGCATAATATTTATCACAATAATCGAGATTATCACGGAGTGCCAAAAATAACATCTAATTGTAATCATCCAGGAACAATAGGATCAACATTAGCTAGACAACTATCTCAAAAATATACTGCTTTTCAACTAGATCCTATTCATTATAATGATACATTAGGAGTTGAAAATACAGAATATACAGGAGTAATGGCGCGTAATAAAAAACATACTAATTTAGTTGTTGAAGTATATAACACAATGACAAATGGATTTAGAGAATTAGAGGAACACATAGATCAATTTAATTCACATAGTCATACTCTTGGAATGATGTTTTCAAAAGAAAAAAGAACAGAATTCTATAATTTATTCGGAATCCAACCTCATCAAAAATCATATGTTAAAATAACTCAGCAAGAAAATATAAAAACAAGAGTTGAAATTAATTTAAGCAAAATTCATTATGAAGTAGCTGGAAAAATATTAAAAACATTATTTCCTATTATTGATGAGCCTCAATATGCTTGTGGTGGTTTTGTTTACCAACGAGCATAATTTATTTTTTTCTCATCAATTCTTATTAATTGATTATATTTGCATACTCTATCTGTTCTGCATGGTGCCCCTAATTTAATATTTCCGCATCCAAGACCAACAGCTAAATCTGCAATAAATGTATCTTCTGTTTCTCCACTTCTATGACTAACCATAACTTTCCAGCCATTATTCATTGCCATTTTAGCAGCAGCAATTGCTTCTGTTAATGTTCCAATTTGATTAACTTTCAAAAGAAGAGCATTGCATTGTTTTTGTTCTATTGCTGTTTTTATTCTTGAAACATTTGTTACAAGCAAATCATCTCCAATAATTGGAACTTTCATCTTTACTGCTTCTGCTGTTAATTTTATGTAAGAATCAAAATCATCTTGGTCAAATGGATCTTCAATTGAGATTATTGGATATTGCTTTAGCAATCTAATATAATAATCAATCATTTCCTGCTTTGAATATGCTCTATCCATAATATAATTTCCTGTTTTTTCATCATAAAACTCAGATGCTGCGCAATCCATTGCAATTTTTACTTTTCCTTTGTATCCTGCTGTCTTGATTGCTTCTTGTATTAAGTCAAGTGCTTCTTCTGGTTTGCTTAGCTGAGGAGCAAATCCTCCTTCATCACCAACATTTGTTGCTCCTTTTCCATATTTTTTTTCTATTATTTTCTTTAGTGTGTGGTAGGTTTCAGCAGACAATCTTGCTGCATTTCTGAAATTGACTGCACCAACAGGAACAATCATGAATTCCTGCATTTTCAAACTTGTGCCGGCATGTTTCCCCCCGTTTATTATATTGCAGAAAGGAATAGGCATTCTGAAATTTTTTTCAGGTGTTCCTGATAATTCCCCGATGTATTTGTAAAGACTTTTCTTTTTTAATTTTGCTGCAAGTCTTGCAACAGCCATACTCACACCTAAAATTGCATTTGCTCCAAGTTTTGCCTTGTTTGGCGTGCCATCCAAAACAATCATTGCATTATCAAGTGCTTTTTGGTCGAAAATATCCATATCAATGACTTTTTTTGATATTATTTTATTGACATTATCAACTGCTTTGATAACTGATTTTCCAAAATATTCTTTTTTTCCGTCTCTTAGTTCAAGAGCCTCGTATTTTCCTGTGCTTGCTCCTGAAGGAACAATTGCAGACGCCATTATCTCATGGAAATAAGCCTCAACTTCTATTGTAGGATTTCCTCTTGAATCAAGAACCTGTCTTGCATGTATTTTTGTCAGTTTCATTTTTATTATACCTCGATATATGCTGTATGAAAATATGCTATAGCAAATAAATAAAATTAAAAAGAAAAAATAAAATAAATTACTGTGCTTTTCCCTGAACAGTTATTGTAATGCTTTCTCCAAGTCCTGACCGAGTATTTGTGTAAGTTATTTCATAATTTGCAGTAATTGTTTGTAAACCACTGCATCCTGTAGATGAAATTGTAACATCTCCATCTGCTGGAAGTGAGTCTAGATCATCACTTACATCACAATCTAATGTTCCTTTCTCACAAATAAATGTATTTGCGCATGTTACGCCTGTAAGAGCTATTATTGGAGAGTCTATATCTTCTCCAATTCCATTATGCAAAGTAAATGCAATTGATTCATTTGTTATTACTGGTTTTCCTACACAACCGAATCCTGTTGTTGATGCCATGCATTTGTCTGGCAGGAATTTACTTGGACTTAATACGCCAAAATATGCTAATGCCCCTATTGCTGCCAATACAACTAAAATTGCCCAGCCGTAAGTCATCAAGAATTCTAATGCTGCTTGTCCTTTTTTATTCATATTAATTCACCTCAAAGTGTATAATAATTAGTTATATTTAAATCCTAGAGATTTTAATTTATAAATATTTCGTTTTCTACAGAAAACGAAGCCCGGAAATGTGAAAACATTTCCTCTGTTTCGATTTCAATTAGAAAACGAAATAGTTTGGAGCATCCCAGAGGGATGTAGGAACGCAGTGACTCCAATTAGCGAGAAAATATTTCGTTTTAATAGTTTATTATTTTGTATTAAAACTTAAGAACATCGTTTAGTTTGATTTTTTTATTTTTAACTGTTTCTTCTTTAAGCTCAACAACATATTTGACTTTATGTTTGGGAGTATAGAATCCAAAAGGCCTTAAATTTTTCTTAAGTTCAACAATTTTTTTAGAATCATCTAAAAATAAAACATCAATTGGGAAAAAAACAAAAAACATAGTTAATGAAACTTGTCTTGGCCTATGGAAAGCAAACACCCATGCTTTGTCTTTAACAGATTTTCTCGACCTAAACATCAAACCCGAACCATGAGAAAATATATTTTTGCATAAAACAACATTCGAAGTTATTTTTTTCTTTTTAGTTTGATTGTATAGCATTTTAATCTATTTAGCTTATCCAATATAATTGACTTCAGAGAGTTTTTTGTATTTTGTCTGCATGTTGGTTGCATCTCCCTGCAGACCTTTGATTTGAGCATCAATTTGTTTGATCTCTTTTTCTAATTTATCGAATTTCATTCCTAATTTAAAATTGGTATTTAATATGTTCAAAATAGCTTTTGAACCTTTTAATCCAATATAGATTGGATGACCGAATGTTTCAGCAAGCAGTGCGCAGGCATTTATTTTATCTTTTTTAGCCATGCCTAATAATATTCCTGAAAGTCCCATTATAGGCCCCACAATTCCGTATATTTTTGTTTCAACAGCTAGTTTTTTATTTTGAAACTCTTTTGAAATTTTATCAATAAATTCTTTTGAATTTCCAGTCATGTAAACTTTAGGCACTTCAGGAATCTGCGCAAGCCCTATTCCTCCTAAAGTCATGATAAAAGAAATATTATTTTGTTTAGCAAAATCTATTATTAATTCAGACAATTCATAAGATGCTTTTTCTTCAGATGGTTGAACATCTCCTGTCAAAAACAAGAAATCCTGATTATTTATTTTTTTATAATACATTTCAATTTTAGGCAAATCAACAAGATTATTTTCATTTACAAAAACAGAATTTGGCAGATCATATGAAAAAAATTTCATAAAAAGCTCTGCTTTTATCTCTTCAATCACTACATCCATCGATATTTTTCCCACATTGCCTATTCCTGGCATTCCTGCTATTAAAATGGGTTTATTAATAGAAATTTTTTTATACTGCATAATTTCCCATTCTTTAAACTTATGGACAGATATAGGAACAGGATCTTTTTTCATAATTATTTTATCTTTTTTGTTTTTATCTTGATTATTTTTATTTTGATTAGTTTTATTATGTTTATCACTATTCTGTTTATTTTCTTTTTTAGAAAGTTTAATGTGTTTTTTGTTTTTAGCGTTCATTTTTCTAATTCTCTTTTATTTACTATTTGGCTTTTTCATTATCTTCAATTGTTTTTTTAGCCTCTCGTCTATAATGTGCATATTTATCTTCGAGAGAATATTTAGGAGGCTTGTGTTCTATCCTTTTCCCGCCACAACTGCATTCATCATTCATTGCGTAACTTCCGCATTTTGGGCATTTAAGAATGTGTTTCATTTTTATTAACTGAATTAAATAAATAATAATATTTGAATAATAAAAATCTATTCCCCAGCTTCTGCAATAGTTAGGTTTTCAACCTTTGTATATTCTGCTTTGCCTTTATGTTTTTTAATAGCATCACAAATCATATCAGAAGAATCTTTGAGTGTTTTCTCGACGACTTTATAGTCATTGCCTTTGACAAGCATTCTGAATTTTCCGCCTCCTAGATATCTTATTTTTATTTCAGGAAACTTTACTTCTGCACCCATAAGTGCTTTTTTAACAACATCAAGTCCATTTTCTTCCCACACAGATAAAGCCAAGTCTCCTCCTACAAGAACTTCTTTTGGCTTTATTTTATCTTTGATAGTTTTGGCTAAAGCATCTGCAATATCTTTATCAAACAGCTCATGCAGATTAAGACTGCCTGCAATTATATCGTTAAATGCCTGATAAATATAAAAATAATTTGGCAACAGCTTTGAACATATCACATCATATAGTTGTTTAAAATCTTTTTTTAAAAAATGCGCTGTAAGCTCTATTATTTTTTCTGCTCTCAGCTCTTGTTTTATCTCATCTGATTTTATCCTTCTCTGGCCTTCAGAAACTCTTCTTAAAGATAAATCAATATATCCTCTTTCTTCATTTACATTAAGAACTTTGCATATGACTACTTTTCCTTCTGCAACATAATCTCTAATATTTCTTATTCTTCCAGGTGCAATTTCAGAAATGTGAATCATTCCCTGTTTGTCATATTCCTGTATTGTAACAAAAACAGAATTATGCTGAATGTTTGTAACATTACAAAGAACTAAATCTGATTCTTCCGGGAAACCGTCTCGTTTAATTAACATTTTTTATGGGTAAATATTTATTGCTGAAAATTTTAATTATTCCAAAACTTCCAAAACTCTTGCCTTAATTTTTGCTTTTCCTCCTGTTGGGGATGCAATAACTCTTCCGCATACAAGGCATTTAATTTCTGATGCTGATTTTCCAAAAATTATCTGCTCATTTTTGCATTTTGGACATCTAACTTTGATGAATTTTGATGTTGGTTCTCTTATTATTGCCATTTTTAATCGTCTCCTTTTTTAAATTTTAAATTATCTCGATTTAGATTAATTCAACTTTCTTTGCTCTCATTCCTTTGCTTTGTGAATGCTGCTTACCGCATACTTTGCAAGTATATCTGAAATCTGTTTTTTTAGTTAATTTCTTGCCAGACATCTTTCTTGAGCCAATAGGCGGTCTTGAGAATCTTCCTTTATTTCCTACTCCTCTCCATGATCCTCTTGCTCTCAATCTTGTATAAGATGATCTGCTTTGAGTGTGTACTGATCCCTGTCCTTTTTTCTTTGCTGATGAAATAGTGTGCTCTGTATGCTTCTTGCAGTAAGGACAATGCCGCTTCATTGTTTTTGGTAATTTCATTTTTAAACCTCTCTCTAAACGTAATTTGTGTTACCTGCACAATCACAGGATATTTACTTAAACTAATTATAGAGAAAGAAACAAATAACTATTTATAAATATATCGGAAATCAAATATTTGTATTGCAAATGTTTTTTAATATGAATTTTTTTAAAGAAATAAAGAAACTGCTTCTGCTGTTCAGCCTTGTATTTCTTCTGCCCTGTCTTTTCTTATAAGAATATTGGCTAATTTACAAGGCAGTGATGCCATATCGTTTTCTTCGAATGGTCCGTATGTTTCAAGTTCAGGACCTAAAAATTTAGGAACTGATTTAATGAACCTGATTGATTTTACAGGCTTGTCTTCTGAAAGAACTTTTTCATCAAATGTTGCAAAATAAGTTTTTGTCTCCGCGCATACATTAGAGTGCAGATTCATAAATAAATTTTGAGTATTTATTTCTCGTGCATTTAATAAATTATTTAAAAGAGCTAATCTGTTTTTTGAGAATACAGAAACAAGAGCATCAAATAAGGGCTTTTCTTCATTTAAAAGCGCTTCTGCTTTTATGACTGAAGAGCTTGTTTTTGCCTGATAAGATGCAAGTGCAATTATTTTTTTCTCGCGTTTTTCATAAAGTTCAGTAAGTAATTTTTTTACATTCTGAAGCTGTATTCTTGTTTTCTCCACTTCTGCAATATTGCCGTCGGGAGAATTCATCATAATTTCTTTATTTTTAAGATATTCTGTCACATCATTAAAGAATGATTCATCTAATTTTTGAAGTTCTTCATGGGATTTTTCATATCTGAGAATATCAAACAGAGCATCATACGTCATATTAATATTTTCTCCCATTTTTCCCCCAATCTAGTATTTTAAAGTTTGGCTTTTTTTATAAAGGTTTTGAAAACCGAAGTTTTCAAAGACCCTGAAAACCTAAGTTTTCATTGGTTTTGAAAATGAAATTTTCAAATACCCTGAAAAATTGCGTTTAGATTTTTCATTGGTTTTGAAAACTGTAAGTTTTCATTATTTTTGATTATTGATTATGCTCATCAAAACACATACTTTTTCACTATATTTATTTTCTCAGTGCATTTATTTTCTAAATACATTTATAAATCATTTCAGATTATTATTATCATGTCTAAACTAGAATTTACACAGCTTGAATTTGAACATGCTGAAAATGAAAAAATAAAAGCGCGTTTCCTGAAAAGATATTATTTCATATTCGATAAAACATCTCTTGATAAATTAAAGAATGCAAGAATTGGAAAAAATTCAATAATTTCCGACGACAGCGAAAAAACACTCAATAAAGAATTTTCAAAAATCCTTGATAATGGCTTTCAGAATTTAATAAATGCTGTCACAGGAAGAAAAACAATTTATATTCATCAAAATTCAGGAATTCCTCTGATTGGAACAAACTACACAGGCATCGTTGACAGAAATACAAACTGCATCGAGATAAAGCCTCTGACAGGATGCAACCTAAACTGCATATATTGTTCTGTCGATGAAGGATTTTCTGCTGAAACAAAAAAAAGTTATGATTTTCTCGTCGAGAAAGAGTATCTTATAAATGAATTAAAAAAATTGTGCGCGCTTAAAGAAAAAAATATTTCTGAAAATGGACTTGAAATTCACATAGGCCCACAGGGAGAACCTTTGCTTTATCCTGAATTAGTCGAGTTAATCCACGACATACGGAAAGAAATTCCTTCTGTAAAAAGAATATCTATGGATACAAATGGCCTAACTCTAAATGAAAAATTTATTGATTATCTTGTCAAAGCAGGTCTTACCAGATTTAATATTTCATTAAACTCCGTAGATAAAAAAACATGCGATAAACTTTCAAACAGAAATTATAATTTAACACATCTTTTGAAGATGATTAAATACATTGATAATAAATATGCATCAAAAGGCAAATGCGAAATTATACTTGCTCCTGTTTTGCTTTCTGGCTTCAATGATTCAGAAAAAGAGCTCGATGAATTCATGAAATTTGCAGTAAAAATATCTGGTCTGAAAAATAAAATCAAAATTGGTTTCCAGAATTTCCTGAATTATTCCCGAGGAAGAAATCCTGCAAAACAAAAAACATGGGAAGAATTTTATGATATTTTAAAAAAACTCGAGCACAAATATAAAACCAAGCTGATTTTTGACGCAAATGATTTTTTAATAGAGAAAAATGATGTTCTTAGAAAACCCTTTAAAAAAGATGATGTTGTTAAGGCAGAGATCAAATGCACAGGCCAGTATAAAGACGAGAAAATAGCTGTGTTTAAGAACAGGGCAATAACAATACATTCTGTTTCTCCTGATAAAAAAGGCATTGTAAAAATCAAAATAACACGCGACAAACATAATGTTTTTGAAGGAATTATATGATTTGCTAAGACTCTTGATGCATCATTTTCGAAAGATGAAATGCTGGGTTTATTTTCTAATTCTGAAAGATTTTTATTTTAATTTCTTTATGATTTTTTCTTTTGTTAAAAGAGTCATCTGTTCGATTGCTATGGTATTCAATTTTTCTAATCGTTTTGATTTTTCTAATTGTTCTTTGATAAAAAAAGCATTCAGATTTTCTAGATTAGACAAACAGACAAGTTGAGAAACATCAGCATAGTCTCTCATATTTCCTTCAAGTGTATTATTCCCCTCTCTCCATTCTTTTGCAGTCATTCCGAAAAGAGCTAAATTCAAAATATCTGCTTCAGTAGCGTATATTAAATTTTCTTCACTTTTCGTTATTTTTACAGGAATGAGGTTGGTTTTTATTGCGTTGGTATGTATTTTATAATTTATTTTAACGAGATTCCTTTTAATATCCCAATCTAGTAATTTTCTTTCACTTTCATCTTCTTTTAATCTTTGAAACTCTTTTATTAAATATAATTTAAACTCTGCAGATATCCACGAAGCAAACTCAAAAGCGATGTCTTTATGCGCAAATGTGCCCCCGCCTTGACCTGATTTTGAGATTATACCTACGGCATTTGTTTTTTCTATCCATTTTTGAGGTGATAAAACAAAAGAGTTACCTCCTGCTTGTATTAAGAAGGGGTCGAATTCGACCCCTTTGAAATGAGGATTATTGATTTTTTCCCAAAGACCTAAAAACTCTATTGTGCTTTTATTTCTAAGCCAATTTTTTACAACATCTTTAGGCTCATCCGGATTTTTATATCTTGCAATATCTGTTAAAGAAATATAATCTTCCTTAAATCTGACTTCTTGATTTAAAACATTAATTTTATTTTTCATTAAATGAAGAAAACTTTACTTATTTAAATATCCTACGGCTGTCTGTCCAGTGTGTCTAGTTGAAAATAATATTAATTAATCTAGAATTATTATGTAAAATTATTTTTTATAAGAATTTTAAAAAAAATAAAAAAAATAACATCCTTATTGGATGCTGTTAACAGACAAGCTGTTCAAGTTTGCAGTTACTACTTCGACTTCTGTACCTGTTAAGGCATAGTCTCCGTAATTTGCTAAGACTCTTGATGCACCTTGTGTATCTGCTCCTGAATAACCAGCTACTAACAATGCATTCTGTTCTGCATATAACTTGATTGTTGCTTTTCCTTCACTGAAGTCTGCTGCACAATCTTCTGGGTTGCCCATTAATTCTGCTGCAACTGTGTTTGCACATGGTCCACCTACAACAATGTATGCTTTACTTCCTAATGTTGCATCTTTGTCCATGATTGCCATTCCTACTGCAATTGGATTTAATGCTACACCTGAAGTTCCTGCTGTTGAAGTGATTTCTCCTAACAATGGTGTTACGAACACTTGTGCATCTGCTTCTTCTTCATTGTATGTTATAGTGAAGTCATTCTGATCTTCGCTGTCATACTTGAAGATAGTTCCCCAGTTGTATGTGTCTGCTGCCATTTGGTAGTCAGAGTCTTCTTTTTCTGTTATCCATGTCAATCCTGCACCTTCATCAATTACCATGTCGTCGTCTGCATCTAACATCAAATTAAATGATGCATTGACTGTTCCTGATACTGATGTCAAATTATATCCATCAACATTTGCAATATACACAGAGAAATTATCTTCTATTTCAGCTTCGATGAAATTCAAACCGATTTCTGCACCTAATCCAGAAACGAATGTTCCTGTGAATGCTGTTGTGTCTCCTGCAAATGCATTTATGTCTGAAAATGAGACATAGTCGTTTGTTTCATCTACTTCGATACTGACTGTTGTGAAACCTAAGTCAATACTTGTTGCTGTTCCATCTGTGTAGTCTTTGTCTTCAATTGTTTTTGAAGTAGTTTCATCGTATAAGTCAAGTTCGTTGTTTGTTGTGTCTATATTAGTAATTTTTATGATTCTTGCTTCTCCACCTGTTGATACTGCTAAGAATTTTATTCCTTCACAGTCTTCTTCAGATGCTGAAGATTCACAAGTCATGTCATCGACTAATACTAAGTTACCAACTTGCTCTGTTGTTTCTAAACTATCTTGAACACCATCGTTAGATGAATTTGTGTCTAAGAATATTGTTATTGTTGATGCTAATTCAGAGTACAATTTGTCTCCTGGTGAGATTGCTGCGTCGTTATCTACAAATGGAATATTTAATGCTAGTCCATTAATGTTGTTCAATTTGAATGTTCCATCGTCTGCTGTTGTAGTCATTTTCATCTCTTCTGATGCTCCTGAAACAACTCCGTCAAAGACAAATTTGAAGTTTCCTAATGCTGGATCAACAAATGTTTCTCCTTTTGCTAAATAGATATCTTCATCTGGTTCGTATGTTATTTCTATAGTGTCCAGATTTCCTGCTGTACCACCGAAAACTACATTTGTTCCGTCTATTGTGTCTCCGCCGACTTTAATTGCTTGTGCATTTTCCAAGATGACTTCTGTTGAGCCGATTGTCAATTCACATGAATCTGGTGCTGTACCTGCTCCTGCTGCGTGTACTGGAACTGCATCCAAAACACCAATAGTCAAGTCGCCAAATGTTCCTTCATCACTAACATCTATCCATTGTGTTGTACCATCAACTTTGACTCCGCATTTAGTTCCATCTTCATCAACAGATGTTATAGAGATTTCATGGTCTCCTACATTTAATGTGTCTCCTTGTGACAACCATTTATTTGTATCTCCCGCCATCATTGTTAATTTAGTTAATGGTCCATTTGCTGTTCCTGTTGCTCCTGTTATTGTATATGAGTTGCCTTGTATTACTATTTTTGCTCCTTCAAAATCATCATTGATTGTTGTTGTTGTTGTGTTGATATACTCAACTGAATTGTCGAAAGTCAATGTATAATTGTATGCTATGTTTCCGTCTGTGAAGTGCAAGTATGTGTCTGCATCTTCTGTGCCTGTGTCTTTTTGTGCAAATTCAAGTGCTGCAGAATGTGTTGTATTGAAAGTTATTTTTTGTGTATAATCAACATCATTTTTAGTTTCTTTTGCTTCATTGAAGTTGCCGTCTGCTAACAAGACTAAGTCTGTATCATCTAATGTTGGATCAATATCTCCAATAGTATCTGTATAACCAAAGACTGTTCCTGTTGCTGCGATTTTAATTCCTTCTGAAACTTCTGCTCCGCCTGTTGTTCCTTCAACTGCTGTGCTTGCTTCTCTTTGTAATGATGCTGCAATGTCTGTTGCTCCTAAAACATCAATTACATTTGCTTTTTCTCCTATGACGATTTTTCCGTCAAAGATTGCATTATTAACGAATGGTGATGGATAGTCTGCTAAAGTCAATGCATGACCAAATGCTGTTAATCCAAATCCTGCCATTACAGTTACTGCTAATATTTTTTTTATTGTTGTGTTCATTTTATAAAACACCTCCATGTTTTATATATATTCGATTTAGCATGATTGTCCCATGATATATAGATATGTAAAGTTTGCATTATATTAAATTATGCCTTCACATACCTCATTACTCATAAAACAAGCTAATTAGAGATAAGTATCTCTGCTTGTTTATAAATTTTTTGGTATACAAAAAGACACAAAAAAGCTATTTACGAACTACAGCCCTTATAACCCATAAATTTTGAACAATAAACCTTTTATTATTTTAAAGTAGACATAACTTAATTTCATCAAAATTCAAGGGTTTTTATACTAATTTAAATTTTCAGGTAATCATTTATGATTATAATTCATTAAAAAAGCATTATTCCATCTGTTTTTATCTCTTTTAACAAACTCGAATTATTTTTTTCAAATTCACTTATTGTAAACTGATGTGTTTGGATTTTTCTGCCATATTGTTTTGTTATTGCATCAGAAACTAAATTTAAAGAAAGCTCTTGTTTTGTATTATGTTTGTTGGTGATTATTGCAAGATCTATATCTGAATTTATTTTTGCAGTTCCTTTTGCCACAGACCCGAACAAGAAAATCGAATGTATAAAATTAGTTTTTTCTGTTGTTTTTCTTAAAAATTCTGCCAAAACAGCAACTTCCTCAAAAGGAATTCCTTTAAGCGATGTTCTTTCATTAGTTATTATTTTCAAAATGCTTTTTGTAAATTCATTTTGCAAATTCAAATAATATGATTCTTTCTTGCCGGATTTGTGTTTAATGCATATTTCTGTTTGTTCAAAACGCTTTAAACATTCATTTATTGCTTGATTGCCCAATTTAGTGTGATGCCTTATTTCTTTTTTTGAAAGTGATTTTAACGGAGCTTCTGAAAAAAGTTCAAAAATACGCCACGATGATTTAAATCCAAAAACATATTCAAGCATCATCTTCAATCATTTTCTCCATTAATTTAATATAAGGTTCTGCAATTTCTTCTAAAAATTTTGAAGCCTTCAATATAATAATTTTATTTTCCTTCTCAGAATAATACTGCGATTTTTCTCGTTCATCTTTTCCTTTGCTCAGCATCAGAGTAATTATTTTTTCTTCCTTATATTTTTCGAAATCCATAAATAGAAGAATGCCTTCTTATTTATATAGTTTTCGGTTTAATAAACTGATTTCTGTTTGAAATCACTAAACTCAAGCACAAATAAACAGATTTCTGTTTGAAATGGAACAGATTTCTGTTTTTAATTAATTGTTTTAAACTTACAATCAACCAAGGTTAGGTATATGTATAACTTTCGTCGGTTTGAGAGAATAAATATCCTTTTAATCTATATGTTTCTTTCATTCTTTTTTGAGCAAGTTCAGGATTTTCTATTTCCTGTATTCTTTCATAACCTGTTTTTGCTAACCATAATTTGAAAGGTTCTGCTTTAGGGGAAGGTATTGATTGAATAAGTCTAAATGCTCCTTCTGTATTGATACAATTCATCTTTTGTTTCCCTCCCACAGTATCTATCGGAAGGGTATGTACAATTTGTACCCACCCTTGTTCTAAGGGTTCATCTCTTTGTCGCATTTTATTTATATATTGTTTTACATCAGAGGAATCTGTTAAAGCTAACACAATATCCTCTAAAACAAACCACCATTCATCTTTATGCCAGAGTTTTCTTACTCGTTTATTTTCAAAAACACTCAATGAATTTTTTTCATCCATAATTTCACCCATAATGACATATAGAATCAGTTATTATTTAAATACATTACGGGTGTTTGTCCAGTGAAGATGAAATCATCTTTAATGTAGATTTTAATGGGATATCTTAACTCAAAACAGATTTCTGTTTGAAATCAATAAACTCAAGCATAAATAAACAAATTTCTGTTTTATTTTTTACTTTCAATTTTTTTCAGCAAAGGCAAAAATAAAGGATCTAAATCAGTTATTCCTAAATATTTTTTAAAATTATGAGGAGTTTTAACAACAATCGCATTATTACCTTCTCTTACAATTAAATCGCTATTTTTATAGCAATCATATAATGCGTTAATCAATATTGGTTCAAATTTAGAAAGTTCATCTAAAACGGCATTATCATAAATTAATTGCCCTAAAATTGCAGAATTAATTTTTTCATTCAAAATAAATTTTTTAAGTATTTTATCTATTAGGACTATTGTTCCTTTTGCATACTCTAAAATTTTTTCATCTTCAGATTCATGAAATGTAAAATAAATTGTTGCAGAAAACGAGTCTTCTTCTCGTTTATAGATATCTATTTCGAAATGAGGATTGTTTGTTTCATGCGATGCATTTTTTTGAAGTTTGTCTTTGCCTATGCCAAATCTAAAAGCAATTAAATGTTCTTCTTTATTGTCTTGTTGTTTGATTTTAAGATTAATAAGAAAAGTATCTTGCTCTTGTCTAAATAAAATTGTGAATGTATATTTTTCAAATATGATTTTTTCATTAATTCTGGGAAAATACTGCTCTAAACTCGAAATATTGATCATTTAAACAGCACTCCATTTTTAAAATCATTTAATTTTTCCATCACATCATTTTCGAATGCTTTTGCAGAAATTCCTAAAAGTTCAAATTCTTTTCTCCATGAATAATAATCTTCTATTCTTCCATTATGCTTAAATAATGATTCGATTTCAGTCTGTATTGCAAGAGAAAGCAATTCAAAATACAATTTATATCCTGCTCTTAATTCATCATTACCAAAACTAATTGACATAATATTGTTTCCTTCTTGTCTAATATTATTTATTTGAATATCAAATATAAAATTAGAAGAGCGATTATATTCATTATATGAGAAAACCACTTTAAACTCATCAAAAGAATATACTCGTTCTTTTCGTTTAAATTTTTGCAATTCAATATAATTGCTTTTATTAGCTAATTCATTTTTCTCACGCAACAACTGAGAAATAAATTCTTCATAGCTAATGCTACCTTTAATTTCTCTTAAACGATTTTTAAGTCCTAAGGAGATTGTTATAGTTGATTTAACACTATCTAATTCAGTATTCATAAATGCCTCATCAATATATTGAAAATATATTTAATCTCATAATTACTATAATTATAACAATGTAAAGCATTATTATTTATAAAGTTTTCGCTTTTTTTGACTAATAAAAAATCAAAATAATTAAATAATCAA
>CAZSEK010000002.1:39363-54993 GCA_964605945.1 uncultured Methanosarcinales archaeon | reverse complement strand
AATAAAAATGATTGAAATAATGCCAATAGGCGGTTATAGGGAAGTAGGAAAGAATTGTACTGCAATTAAAGTAGATGATGAAGTTGTTATTCTTGACATGGGCCTGCATATGGAGAATTACATAAATTATACGCAAGACGATGACAAGGATATGCTCGATATGTCAGCAAAAAAATTAATGGAAATAAAAGCAATACCTGATGTAAAGTTTATTGATGAATGGAAGCATATGGTTAAAGCAATATGTGTTTCTCATGCGCATTTAGATCATGTGGGGGCTGTTCCTTTTCTTGCGCACCATTTTAATTGCTCTGTTCATGCAACACCATACACAATAGAAGTTTTAAGAGCAATTGTTTCAGACCATAAAATAAATCTGCCAAACAAACTCATAACTCACGATGTTAATTCTGTTTTTCAGGTTTCTGATAAAATAAAAATAGAATTTATTTCAGTCACACATTCAACTCCACAGACAGTTGTAATAGCAGTGCATACAAAATATGGCTCTATAGTTTATGCAAATGATTACAAATTCGACAATCATCCTATTCTTGGGCATAAGCCAAATTATGGAAGATTAGAGCAGATGAAAAATGTAAAAGCATTGATTGTTGATAGTTTATATGCTGATAAGCCAATCAAGACCCCATCAGAAGCAGTCGCAAGAGAATTACTAAGAGAAGTTCTTGTCGGAACAAACTCAAAAGGCAAAGCAATTATTGTATCAACATTCTCAAGTCATATGCAAAGATTAAAATCAATTGTTGAATTTTCAAAACAACTTAACAGAAAAATTATTTTCTTGGGAAGAAGCCTCGATAAATATGTTTTTGCAGCAGAAAAAGTTAATCTTGTTGAATTTTCAAAAGATGTAAAAATTCTGAAGTTTGGAATGGAAGTAAGAAATTTCTTTAAAAAATGCAAAAATCCGGAAGATTATGTTTTTGTTGTTACAGGCCACCAAGGTGAGCCAAAATCAGTATTGGCAAGAATGATATTCAAAAATTATTTTAATTTCAAAAAAGAAGATATTGTTATTTTTTCCTGCACAATAATCCCTGGTAAAGAAAATATAGAGAACAGGGAGAGGATGGAAGCAGAGCTGAAAAAGAAAAAAGTGAGAATTTTCAGGGACATCCATGTTTCAGGTCATGGTGCCAGAGAAGATTTAAGGGATATGATAAATATGGTTAAGCCTGAAAATTTCATTCCTGCCCACGGAGATATACACATGGTTGAAGCAGCGCTTGAACTTGCTGAAGAACTTGGATACAGGGAAAACAAGAATGCTTTTTTATTAAAGAACGGGCATAAGATTGTGGTAAAATAAATAAAACGAAACGCACACTTTATGTGGTTTTTAATTTTTTAATTATTGCCGGATTATTTCTATTTTTTCTTTAAGTTTTTGTTCAATAGTTGATATTTCTTCATGAGTTACTGTTCCAAGATAGACAGGTATAAGTAAATCCACATTTTCCTGCGTAATGTTTGTTAAATATTTGCTTATTGTTCCATTTAAGCAAGATTTTTTTGTTTGATTTCCAAAAAATTTAGTATAATAATAAGAATAATCAATAGTTATTTTTCCTGTTTTTATATCTTCAGAAGTTATATAGTATATTTTTCTTGTTTGTCCCCTTAATTTCTCTTCTTTAAAATATCGTCCTTTTTTAATATCCAATCCCGCGTTATCAGGTATTGGCAGGTCAATACGATAAAGAGTTTCTTTTTCTGAATAAAATTCAGCTAAATTTGATTCTAAATTATCGTCGCCATCAATATATTTATTTTTTAGTTCTTCGAAATCTTCATCTTCAAATAAATTATATTCTGTGTTTTTTTTATTTATTTCTTCTTTTTGCACATGATTATTTGTTTTATTTTCGTCTGAGTTTTCTCCTGAAGTTTCTTTTATGAAATAAGTTTCAAGCCTCTCATTGTATTTGAATAATTGAGATACATTTACTTCTTTGTTTGCAAGTTGTTTAGCACAATCATTTAAGGCAGAAATAGCAGCAAAATATTTTCCTTCAAAAAGTGCATCCATGACTTTTTTTTGAATATTCATTTCAAATATGGATTTTATGAATATCGGTCTTTCTTTGATTCTTAGATTTTTGTAATTATTGTCATATTTGTATATTACTCCGGAAGGTGTTGTTATAACATCAAGAGATTCAAGAGTCATCAGTGCAGAATTGTTGCTTAATTTTTTATCAGAATATATGAAATTACCCGAGCAGCAAAGCATTTTTCCTTCAAGATTTTCCATGACCTGCCCTATTTTCAAACGCATTCTTTCTTCAATTTCAAGCGGATTGTGTATGTTGAAGTCTGCTTTTAATCTTATTGCATGAAGTGCTGCCTGATATCTGAAAGACACAGCTTCTTTAAATAAATTAATTACTTCTTCATTATTTTGGATTTTATTTTGAATAATATTTGCTTCATCTATTTTTTCTTTTTCGAATATTGTTTGTTGAATGGTTTGTTCAGTTGTTTTTTTGGAATTGTTGTATGTTTCATCTAAATCTAAAAGAACATTTAATCCATGTTTTCCCAATAATTCTTTTATTTGTTCATTTTTAAGATGATTCAGCCGGATTTCTTGTTTTTGCTTTTGGTCTAAGATATTTGTATCTAAAATTCCAAATGCTCTGGCAAATGCCTCTTTTTTCAAACCTATTTTTTCAAGTTCAATTATTTTTTCTTTTGCTTTTTCATCAAAATCCTTATATTGGCTATATTCTATCAAAACATCTTGTGCTAAAGCAATTGCATATTTTGAAAGCCCGTATTGAATAAGTTTATTGGATGCATATTCTGAATTTTCAGGATTCAGTTTGAATTTGTATTTATAATCAAAAAATTCTTTTAATTCAGGATGATTTCCTATTAAGATATCCCTAAGATAGTCGCCATAAGGCAGAAATATTTGGTTTGTTTTAAAAAATAAGTTTTCTTCATTCTTTAGGGGGTTTTCAATGTTTAACGATTTGGAAACAATTTTTGAAAGGTTTTTGTAATATCCTTTCTTTATTACAAGAGGACCTGAAATCATTTCTTCAAGTTTTGTTAAAAATGCGTTTTTATCGTCCGGTTTGTTGTTTTCAAGAGATGTTTTCTGAGTTTTTGGTTCTTCTTGTTTTTCAATTTTTTTCTGTGGAGTTTCTTCTGGCGCTTCTTTCTTGCCTTTTGTTTTATATTTAGAAAATAGACTATACATAAAATCCACTGATTTTACTAATACTCCTTCCAGCTTTGTTAAAAATGTGTTTTTCTTGTATGTTTTTTTATCTATATTTTCGTTTTCTTGCGGGGATTCTTTGGATATTTTTAGGGGTTGCTGCACGGCTTCTTCAATATGTTTCTGCAGACTCGTGTTCAGTTTTTCTTTCTCTTTTTTTAATTGATATTTAAGCCAGGCTTCATAAATAAGATTTTCTTTTAGAATTTTTATTTCTTCTTTTTCTTCCTGTTCTATATCCATCCGAACTTTTTTCATATAATCTGTGTATTGGATGCAGCCGTTTTTCAAGAAATATTTTTTCCCTTTAAATTTATTTATTGCTTTTGTTGACTGAACAATTTCAGAAAGAGGAGCATTGGCAATTCTGCTCAACATAAGAAGATTTTCATTTATTTTCGTTTTTTCATAAATCAGTTCATTGCTGATAACATCTTCATATAGATAGCTTATTATTTCTTGTGCGGCAGCTGTTGCGTCCTCATTATTTCCAGTCGTCACTATTTTATCAAGCTCGGCCATTTGTTCATAAGATATGCTTTTTTTGAATTTTTTTTCAGGATACAAAAATCTTATGACTGTTTCGAGTTTTTGATTTGGAAGATAATCGAAAAAAATCTTGGATATTGCAAGCAAATCAATGCTTTCCATGCCGTCTATTTTTGTTCTTTCTCCGAATTTAAACGAAACATCCTGCCTTGGTTTATTGTTTCTTATTGCAATACGGAATTCAGCGTTCTGATTCCATGTTGATGTCAATAGTATTTCTTTCAGTTTTGATAAATCAAATTTGCTGTTAAAAATTGTAAAATGATAAGGATTAACTCGGGAGATAGAATTTTTAAGTCCTGTTATTAGTTCTTTCTGGCTTTTATGATGAATTATTCTTGCATCTTTGTAGTTGTCTAAATTAAATTCTCTTGTGGTATGAATTTCCCTTATAAATTCATCATCTTCTTTGAAATTTAAACCAACATAAGCTATTTCGTTGTTTGTTTTATATTGGGGTATTTCAATATCAAGAAAACAAACAGGCAGAGAATTTGCATCTTCTTCAGAAATGAATTCTTTAAGTTCAAAACCACTGCACTTTTTGTCAAATATTGCTTCCAGCCCTATTAATTCACTGAACTGAAGATTGTTATTGATGTGGATTTCTTTTATTGATTGTTCCAGATCATTTTTTAATTTAAGCAAATCTTTTTTTGTTTCAAATATATGTTCCCAGTCAACATCTGTAAATTGTTTTTTTAATCCCAAAACGTATTTTTTATCTTTTTCTTCATCTGTATCTATTCGTCTTATTTTTTTTGCTAATCCTCGTTTAGATGTAACTTGCTGAAGATAAGATGATATTTCCAACATATGGTTATACATTATGTCAAATTTTCTTTTTTGATTTAGAAATTCAAGTATTTCTTCAGATATTTTTATTTTTTGTCCACTGACGCCAAAAAGATATTTTGCAGTTTCAGAAGCTTCTTGATGAAATTTTATTTTTTCTAATGCAATCCCGTTTTCAACAGGAGAAATAATCTGCACAGCATAAGGATAGCTGTTAAATATTCTTGTTTCCAGATTTATTAATTCAGGATGTTCTTTTATTTGATTCAATGTTATTTCTTGAAGTATTTTCCAATTAGGCCGTCTGTCTTTTATTCCTTTGAGTTTATTTTGTTCTCTGATTTTTTTAATAAGCTCTTCATCTTTTTTTTCTGTTTTATTGTGTTTTTTGAAAAAAATATGGTCATAATCTAGAAAAACTTCACCCATATTTTTATTTGTGGCAATATCTCTTACAGAAACTAACAGCCTGTTATCCAGTTCTCTTACACAATCTGCTAACAAGTCCATTTATTTAACCCCTTGTGGTGCCCAACATGGACGATATATTTCTAAGTATCTTTTTCTGTTTTATAAACTTTATTCTTTTAATCACTAAAGAATGGTTAAAAATAAAAGAACAATTAGACAAAACAATTTAAAAACCACAAACTCAGTCACTTAATTGTCATTTTGTTCCAATTTCCCTCTGGGACGTTCCGAGCTTATGTTTTTACTTCGCAAAACCATAAACTATAAAAACAAACCTGAAATATGTAACTATTAGACAATTATATTTGATACTTTATCGAGTCATATAGGGGGCACGGAAAATTGCTATTTTCGGAACCCCGTCGTAAAACTAGGGGGTACTTAAAATGAAATTAATTTTAGCTGAAACAAAACTAATTAAAGAGCCAATAACAATAATTTCTGATTTAGTAACAGAAGCAAGATTCAGGATAACAAAAGATTCAATTGAATTGATTGCAATGGATCCTGCAAATGTTGCAATGGTTGTATTTAGGTTATTAAGCTCAGCATTTGTCGAATATAATGTAAAGGAAGAAACAATAATATCTATTAATCTTAATAATTTCAAGCAGGTTTTAAGAAGAATTAAAGCAGCAGACAATTTGACTCTTGAAGTTACAGACAATAAATTGAAATTGACTTTAACAAGCAATGCAGTAAGAACATTCTTCCTTCCATTGATAGAATTAGATGAGAAAGAGCAGAAAATACCTGACTTAAAATTCAAGACAACAATAACTTTGCCTTCAAGTGTCTTAAATGAAGCAATTGAGGATGTTGAGATTGTTGCAGAAAGCGTTTTGTTCGCAGTTGAAGACAAGAAATTCACTGTTTCTGCATCAGGAGATTTAAGCAAAGCAATGGTTGAAATAAAATCAGCTGAAGGAATAGTCATAAAAACAGAAGAAAAAGTCAAGGCAAAATATTCTATAGAATATCTTAAGAAAATGATGCAGGGCTCAAAAATATCTGGGCAAGTAACAGTATCATTCAATAAAGATTATCCTTTAAAACTCGAATACAAAGAGCTTGATAAAATTCAAATGATGTTTATCTTGGCTCCTAGAATTGAAAACGACTAAATCGTTTTCAAGGTTTGAAAATACCGTGTATTTTCAACAATCGAGAATGATTAAGGTATTTATTTAAGGAGGAAAATAAAATGATAGCAGAACCTTGGTTTACAATATTGCTTATAGTTGCAGTTGTGTGGAGCACAATTTGGAAAGGATTTGCAATGTGGAAAGCATGCAAGAAAAACAACCTTATTTGGTTTGTTGTGTTCTTATTTATTAACACATTAGGAATTCTAGAGATACTTTATATTTATTGGTTCTCAAAATGCAAATGCTGTGGATGTAATGCAAAACCAAAAAAGAAAGCAAAAAAATAAAGAATATTTTTTTAATTTTTTTCTATTTCTTAAATTAAAATCTTAATTATATCGACCATTCTGCATGAATATCCCCATTCATTGTCATACCAGCCGATTACTTTGATAAGATTTCCTTCCATGACATTTGTTAATGCAGAATCAAATATTACTGAATGATTATTGTGCACTATGTCTGCTGAAACAATTGGTTCATCTGTGTATTCAAGAACTCCTTTTAATTCATTTTCAGAAACTTTCTTGAATAATGCGTTTATCTCTTCTTTTGTTGTATTTTTTTTGATAATGCATACAAAATCTATAACTGAGCCATCTGGAACAGGAACTCTTAACGAGATTCCGTCTAGTTTTCCTTTCATTGCAGGAATTACTTCTGCGACTGTTTTTGCTGCGCCTGTTGTTGTTGGAACAATGGATAATGCAGCTGCTCTCGCTCTCCTTAAATCTTTATGAGGTGCATCAACTAATCTTTGGTCTGCAGTATATGCATGAACTGTTGTCATGAATCCTCGTTCTATTCCAAAATTATCATTTAAGACTTTAACCATTGGTGCTAAGCAGTTTGTTGTGCATGATGCGTTGCTTATTATGTTGTGTTTTTTCTTGTCATATTTATCTTCATTTACTCCTTTTACAAGAGTTATATCAACACCTTTTCCTGGTGCAGAAATAAGAACTTTCTTTGCTCCTGCATCAATGTGTTTTTGAGCTCCTTCTTTGTCTGTAAAGAATCCTGTTGATTCAACAACAACATCTATTTGTAATTCTTTCCATGGAAGCTTTAATGGATCTTTTTCTGCAAAAACGTTTATCGATTTTCCATTAATAATTATACTGTCTGCTGTTGCTTCAATTTTTTCAGTTGATTTTTTATGAACAGAATCATATTTCAATAAATGTGCAAGTGTCTTTGTATCTGTAAGGTCGTTTATTGCAACCCATTCAATATTTGGATCATTAAGTCCTGCCTGTAAAACCTGTCTTCCTATTCTTCCAAATCCGTTGATAGCCACTCGTATCATGTTAAACACCTCGAATATTTATTTTAAAAATATGATTTTAAACTCTATATGTTTGATTTTACTTCAATTTCAAATCTTTTAATATTTCATTAGTCTTTTTCCAAAATTCTTCATAAGTTATTAGCTTTTCTTTGATAAGAATTTCAATTACAGCATCAAGCTGTGCTCTTGTAAGTGCCAGTTTGTATGTATTTATCAAAAGTAAATCCTTTAAATCCTCTTTTGATAATTCATTTATTTTCTTTTCAAATTCCATTAATTCTGCTTTTGCATCCTCTTTAGTTGGTTTTACATTGGATTTTAATGCAAAATCAGATTTAGATTTAATTGCTTTTTTAGGCATAATAAAACTATAGAAGATGGATTTATAAATATTTCGAACATGTTCGAAATTCTTGGAACGTTAGTGAGAAGAGTTATGTTGTTGTCTAATAATCAGCAACAGCTTCTTCTTCTTTTGTTTCTTCGCCGTCATAATCATCGATAAGATCCATTTTATGGCCAAGATGTTCAAGATCTGCTTCTATTTCTTGTTTGGCTGAGTGATTGTATTCTTCAATCTTGTCGATTTCTTTGGAAAGTTTGTCTATCAATGATTTGTGCTGTTGGATTTTTTCTTCTGTGTGATTCATCCAATATTGATTTTCAGAAATATTAAGTGATGAGCTATTGTGCATAATCTTCATATTTAGTTCTTTAAGAGAGGCATTGAGTTTGCTTATTGTTGCATGCTTGTTTTTTAGGAAAGAAAATACCAATCTGTTTAGCGCATTAATTGTTGTCTCTTTTTTCTTGTCTTTTAATTCGAGTGTTTCATTCTCAACTAAAGGAAGAATATCTGTGATTATTTGTGAAATTTCAAGCCCAGAGTCAGCCAAGAATGTATCTTGCATGTTTTCAAGATAGTTTTTAATGATTTTTTTGTCAGGATTCTTGTAAGCATATTTCTTAAGCGCTGTTTCAATCTCTGAGAAAAGTTCTTCAAGCTCTTTGAATTCATATTTAATATCTGTTTCGATTAATTCTTTTTCTTCTTTAAAACTTTGCAGTGTTTTATAATCTGTCCCTGATGTTATTGTATCAACTCTTTCATTGAGTTTTTTCAGTTTGTCGTCAAATCCTTGTTTTAACTCCTGCTGTTCGTTTATTTGTTTTTGAATGTCGAATATTTTATTTTTATGGAGTTTTATTTCCTTAATTTTTTCCTGTATATCTTTAAAATCTTTTATGTTGTTCTTTTCAAATTCAATTCTGATGTTTATGATTGATTTTTCAATATCATGAAGCTCTTTATTGATTTCTCTTATTTCATTCTCGAAAAAATGACTGAGGACAAATGTGTTTTTCTGTAGTTCTTTGCCTAACTGCTCTAACTTTTCTGAGAATTGTATAGAATAATCATACATTTCAAGATAATCTTTTGGAATATCAAGATTTGTTGCAAAATGAGATATTTTTTTTATGTACTGGTCTCTGTTTCCATCCATTATTTGTATTTCTCTCTGGGAAATATTACTATTCATTAAGGATTTTTTATGGAATGTTCTGAGATTATGCAGGATTATTTCTTGTTTTTCTTTTATTTCTATTATTTTATCGTTTATTTCCCTGTTAAAAGATCCAAGTTTTTCTCTCATAAGCAAACTCATGTATTTATCTAATTTTGAGAACTCAATCTGCTTTTTAATCTCTTCTTCAGCTTCTTTTGCCTTGGCATTCTTTATATAATTCCATATTCGTTTAAGCATAAAATTAAGAATAAATATGACTTTAAAAGGTTTATTGATTATGCTACATTCTTTCATCATTAAAAATTAACTTTTTAAACTCCTTTCATTATCTATTGTTATATGAAATCTCCTCATAATAGAAAACCCGAACAGCAGACAAAGATTGCGTTAGAGAGAATTGGAGTATTATTTCAGGAAGCAGAAACAATGTTCAAAGAGCATCCTGAATTAAGCAAAAGATATATGGAATTAGCTAGAAAAATAGCCATGAAATACAAAGTTAAATTTACAAAAGAGCAAAAATTGAAATTCTGCAAGAACTGCAATGCTTATCTGAAGCAGGGAATAAATTCTACAAAAAGATTAAACAAAGGAATTCTTGTAATAAGATGCAAAGAATGTGGTGGTTTGAGAAGAATTAAGTATAAATAACCTTAAGTTCAGAAGAAAGTAGTTTGTTTAATGTCTTTCTGAATTTTTTCAATGCTTTTTGTTCTAGTTGATATATTGCCTGTCGTTTATTATTGAAATCTTTTCCTATTTTCTCTAAACTCACAATTTCATCTGATTCTAAATATCTTTTTTGGATGATTATTGCTTCTTTTTTTGAAAGATCTGTATTATCCATAATAGTGTCTAATAATATTTTGTCTTTTATTTTTTTTTGTTCAAATATATTAGATAAATCCCTAATTTCAAAATCGTTTTTAGATAATTGATTATTTGTGTTATTTGCATGACGATAGTTTAAAACAACTTCGATGTCGTCTATGTGATGTTCTTTCCATTGAAAATATCTTCCTTTCTTTTTTAGCTCTTTTAAAATATTTTTTTTATTCAACACTTTTTTTTCATTCATTAAACAATTTATTGTTTTTTTATATATGTTGATTCTATTAATGGTTGCTGTAGGTATTCGTGCAAATTCATAATTTTCTTCATTTATTTGATCGAGAATCATTTTTGATATCCAAAAGGAAGCATATGTTGAAAATATCGTTCCTTTTTTAAGATCGTATTTTTCTATTGCTTTTATTATTCCTGCATATCCTGAATAAATATATGCGTCTGGAGAATCAATTAGGTTGTTGTTTTTTAGCTCTTTTTTAGCTATAGAATAAATAAGACGTATGTTGTGGCGAAATAATTTATCTGCAAGAATGTGCAAATCAATTTGATTTGAAGAATATTTTTTAAAAAGCTGTTCTTCTTCAATTTTTGGTAACATTTCGTTTTCTTTTAGATATTTTTGAAAAAAAGATAGCATAATAGGGTAAAAATTACAATCATTTAAATATTTATGCTTTTCTTACCACAGAGTAGTATTAAAACCGAAAGATTTATAAATAAGTTGTTACTATATGATAGTTAAATAATGATTATAATTATATTTTGGGGGAAATTAAAATGAATAAACCAAAAATTTTTTTAACAAAATCACCTATAGCACAGGAGGAAATAGGGATGATTCATGGAGTTAAAATTCCTTTAGAGGGATTAACTGAAACATATCTTGAAAAATTGACAAAGAAGTATAATGCAAAAATAGGCCCAATTTTATGCGTATACAAAGGTTCAAAAGGATCTTTATGTTCTATTGCAGAAGGCTATAGAAAACCAATAGACATTCATGATGATTCAAAAAGAATGCCGTTTAATGCCGAAACAGTTCAAAAATATTTCATGCAGGCAACAAATCAACAAGATAAATTAATTGTTACAGACATGCAATTAGAAGAAGAAGTTCTTAGAACTTTAGGACATTGCTGTACTATTCAAAGAATATAATGAGGATTAAAATGACTCTAGAAAAAATAACAAAATCGGAAATAAAAGAAATATTGGCTTATCCTGTTAAAGGAGAAGATTTGTTGAATGGATTGTAAAATGGACTCAAATAAAAAAGAAGAAGTAAAATCTGTAAAGGAGATTTTAGAGCAAGCTAATAAAGGATTAGATAATACACTTAGTTTTTTATATAATGGAAAAATAGATCCTGCTAAAGCAAATTTAGAAGAAGTTTCAAATGATTTAATATCTCTTTCAAATTCAGATTTAAAATTGACACCCTATGAGTTGAAATTAACTCAAGATTATTCAAGAAGGAGAAACGAATATGTTGCGTGGGTGAAGTTAATTGAAAGCAAAAATCAAAACGTACGATAGTTTAGATTATATTCATATTAAATAGGCGAATAAAATGAAAAACACACCAATAACATTATTTGAATTTCAGTATGTAAAATACGAGAAAAAACCAAACAATAAATTAGACTTAAAAATTTTAATATCAGAGAATAATTTCAACAACACAGTATAAGGAGGAAAAAATGACAGAACAAACAATGTACGACATACTAAATGAATTTGAATTTAATTTAACTGAAGCAAAAGGTCTTGTAAAATGCGCAGGAGGAGAATTCTTTTTAGTAGATTCATATAAAGATGAATTAAATAAGATTATAGAGCAGGTAAAAAACAATTATGCTTCTGAATGCGTAGAGGCATTTAACCAAAAATTAGAGGAATTTAACAATTTTGAAAAAAAATACACATTATAAAGGAGAATAAATATGCCGGAAGAATATGAAGAGGGTGAATTTGAATTTGATGAAATCAGAGGAGCTCATGGAAGAAAGCCAAAAATGGCAATATTGAACAAAACAAAACTATCTAAATATGAATTAGATGATTTGTTCACATCAGAAGAAACAGCAGTAGAGGAATGAATGGAACAAACAGATCAAACAGCATCGAAAAATATAACAACAAACTTTAGAAACTGTGCTTATTCTTTAGTTTTGAATTATTTGGGTCCTTTTGATGTTGTAGATATAAGTCCTATTCCAAATCCCAAGCACATAGAATCAGTTCAATTATTTGCAAAAAGAAATATTCCTAAATATTATTTATGTACACATAAAGAACCAAAGGCTTGTTATCGTGACGGTTTAGAACCAATAAGGCAGTTTCCCTGGGATATATCGAGAGTGCGAGGTATTTTTGATCCTTATCCAGGAATGTCTGGACAATCTGGTTCTTCAGGTATACTTTTAGTTGATTTATCTGACATTGTAATAAATATAGAGTCTATTTTAAGAGAAGACAACCTCGCTAATAGCCATTATTTCAAAAAATTAATAGGCAACATCACAAATTATGCATTAAATAAATGTAGTAATTGTGGATTTTTTTATAAAAAACAAACATATTGTACTTCACATTTTAAAAATCAAGATTAATTAAAATCATATTTCGAAACCCTTAAATATTCTAAATAATTCTTTATTTTATGCCTAAATGTAAAAAAAACATAATTGTAGAAAATAAGCGAATAGGTGATGGCGCAGAAGCAATAGTTTATCTTAATAATAAAAATAATATAGATAAATCTAGAATAAAAAAAGCATACAGAATTTCAGAGATAGATATTCCTTTGAGAAAATCTAGAACAAGAAGAGAAGCAAACATACTAAAAAAACTTGAAAACTTGATTCCTGTTCCAAAACTCATTAAACAAGAGGAATATTCTTTAGAGATGGAAAATATCCAAGGAACACAATTGAAAAAAATTCTTGATAAAAAACCCGAATTAGCAAAATTAATAGGCAAATCTCTTACAATAATACATAATGATAATGTAATTCATGGTGATTTAACAACATCAAATATGATATTAAAAAAAGAAGTTCTTTATTTTATTGATTTCGGTCTAAGTTTTATGTCTAATAAAGTAGAGGATAAAGCAGTGGACATACATCTTTTCAAACAAGCTTTGGAAAGTAAGCATTATAAGATTTTTGAAAAAGCATACAAAGACTTTTTAAGTGCGTACAAACCAACTCAAAAAAAAGAGATTTTAAAACGACTTGAGCAGGTTGAATCAAGAGGAAGGTATAAATGAGAAAAATTTTAATGTTTTTTATTGTGTGTTTGATTTTAACCAGTGCAACTCACGCATACATAGAAAATAATCATATTTCTTTATTGACTGTTGCAGAAACATCAAATAATACCGAAAAAGGAGGAATAGCAGATTTATATCTAACAATTAAACCAGGTTCAGGAAGAATATTCATAGATTCTTTTCCGTTAACAAAAATAGATACTCAAATAACAACAAGATTTGCAAATGAGCTTGCATGTGATTTTTTAAATTATGATTGTTCAAAATATGATTTCTTCTATACAATAAAAGCAAATTCAGCTATTGTTGGAGGACCGAGTGCAGGCGCAGCAACAACTGTTTTAACAATATCTTCTCTTGATGAAACAAAGCTTGATGAAAAAACAATAATGACAGGAACAATAAATTCAGGAAATCTTATCGGGCATGTTGCAGGAGTTTCAGCAAAATCAAGAGCAGCTCAAAATAATGGTTTTGAAAAAGTATTAATACCAAAATGGGATATTGAAAATCAAACAATAACAGAAAATCTTTCAATAAATATAGTTCAAGTGTCTATGCTTGAAGATGCCTTATTTGAATTCACAGGCAAAGATTATTCTACAAAATATGATGCAGTAGTTTCTTCTGAAAATTATGGTAAATTCATGAAAGAAATTGCAACATCGCTTTGCTCTCATTATGGGCAAATTGAAAACAACACAATATTTTTGCCTAATCTTTCTGTAATATTAGGTTTAGATAATGGAGAAACAAATAATAATCATGATGTGTCTTCATCAGATTACGGACTTTATATAAATAATTCAAATGCAACAGAGGAAAAAACAGATTATTTTGAACTTGCATTAAATGCTATTAATAATGAAGAATATTATAGTGCAGCAAGTTTTTGTTTTGGAGGAAATTACAGAATAACAAAACATCTTATGAAAAACTATTCATTAGCTGATTTGAAAAAAGAATATATTTCATTATACAACCAAATAGACACTTTTGAAAAGCAAACAGATGAAAGAAGCAACTCTTTGAAAACAATTTCTGAATTAGAAACATATATGGTTGTAAAAGAAAGAATTTATGATTCAAAAAAAGCATTGAAAGATTCAATTAAATCATCTGTTGACGATTCTTCATCTGATTCAGAAACATCTGACATTACTTCAACAAATATAATTGATAATACTTTGCAAAATATCTCTTATGCAGAGTTAGCTTATGCAAAAGAAAGATTTAATACTGCTGTTGTTTGGTCGAAATTCTTTGAACTTCCTGGCGAGAGTTTTATAATGGATCAAGATACTCTTAAATCAGTATGTTCAAAAAAACTATCTGAAGCAGAAGAAAGAATAAATTATCTTGAAATGTATCTTCCAAAAGAAACAAATAGAGAAGAATTGGCTTATGCGTATGATTATTTTAACGATGAAAATTATGTTTTATGCATTTTTACAGCATCAAAAGCTAAAGCAGAAGCAAATGTTGTATTGAGTGCAATTTTTGTAGATGAGAAAAACATAAAAGCGCTTCTTAGAGAAAAATTAATTGCCGCAGAAAAAGTAATTGCAAAAGAAGAAAGCAAAAATATATTTCCTATTTTAGGTTATAGCTATTATGAATATGCAAAAACACTTCAAGATACAGATGAATTTTCATCACTTCTTTATTCAGAATATGCACTTGAATTAAGCAATCTTGACATGTATTTTCCAAAAAAAGAATCATATTGGAATTCTAGTATGCATGTAATAAATTGGGTATATGTTTGGTTATTTTTATTAGGATTCTCTGTCGGCTTGTTTTTCGTTGTTGTGATTGGATTTATTTTAGGAAGAAATAAGCTAAAGAAAGAAAAGATTGTTAAAAAAGAATTAAAAATTAGAAAAAGAAAATAAATTATAATATTAAACAAATATGTTTTGATTTCTATCTGAACCGGTGGATATTAATTTAATATTTCCACCAAATTGTTTTATATACTCCATTCCTTCTTTCGATCCTTTAGGAAGTTTATCATATGTTTTGATGTCTGAAATATTATCATCAAATCCTTCAATTCTTTTTAAAATAGGCTTGGCGGTTCTCATTAAATCAGTATCTCGAGTATAACCTGGCATGTTGTCATATCCTATATTTAAGAAAAATTCATCACATTCCTGCAAAACATCTGGTTTTGTTAATACTATGTCAGGGCCATTTATTTCTAAGGCAGATTCTAATAATTTTAAATCAGTCCAACCTGTTCTTCTTGGTCTTCCTGTTGTTGCACCATATTCAAAACCTGCAAGTCTTATTCCCACACCTTTTAAGAATGGATCTTCAGAATTTATTAAATCGATTATGGTAGAATCATGTTTATCGTAAATATATTTTTTGACGTCATTTTCAATTTTAATAGAATAATTTATTCCATATTTTTGTAGTTCATATTCGCAGAAATGCATTTTTTTATCTTCGAGAAGATCCAT
>CAZSEK010000002.1:14536-39353 GCA_964605945.1 uncultured Methanosarcinales archaeon | reverse complement strand
ATTATCTGCAAAAGAAATTCATCACAATATTTTTCTGAGTCATTTCCAAATTCTGTTGGAAATGGACCATTTCCTACTCGAGTCATATATGGAAATTTAACAAGTGACAATACTAAATCAATTTCTTTTGCAGATAATCCTACTCCTGTTGCTGTTCCATTTGCAGAACAATCTGATGATGTAACAAAAGGAGTATTTCCAAATTTATAACTTAAGAAAAATCCTTGTGCACCTTCTATTAATATTTTTTTGCCTTGTTTTTTGAAATCGTGCATCATCGCTATTGTGTCTGCAACATGAGGTTTAATTCTTTCAGCATATTTTCTTAAATCATTTATTGTTTTTTCTTTATCTATGGTTAAATGAGGATATTCTTTAGCAATTCTATCTATTTTTTTGGATAAAATTTCGGGTTTGTATAAATCTCCAATAGAAACACCTATTCTTTTTGTTTCATCAGCATAGCAAGGACCTATTCCTCTTCCAGTACTACCTATTCCTCCATTTTTTCCAGAATTCATTAATTTATCATGTTCAATATGGTAAGGCAAAACTACTTGAGCATCTCTGCTTATATATAGATTTTTATAACTCATATTGAGTTTATCTAACATATCTAATTCATTGGTTAATGCTCCGATATCAATAGCCATGCCATTTCCCATAATATTTATTTTTGCAGCTTTATCGTAAGTTATTCCAGAAGGTATGAGGTGAAAAATATATTCTTTACCATTAATAACAACAGTGTGGCCTGCATTTGCTCCGCCAGTTCCTCTGACGATAACATCAGCCCATTGAGAAATAAGATCGACTATTTTTCCTTTACCAGAATCTCCCCATTGGCTACATAAAACCATCACTATTTTTTTATCTTTAAGTACTGTTTCAAGTGACAAATTCCATTCCCCCATCTGTTTAAAAAATTTTAATATTATTGAAACCCTAAGAAGAGCTCTCTTGCGAGAGCGCCTTCCCGGGAAAAAGAGGTGAGCATAAATTTTTTGAGATTATTGTCGAGAACAATCACCCCAATTTATTTTTAACTATTTAATAGTCATAGATATTTTATTTGATATTTAAATGTTTCGATTGTAACTATTCTAAAATGAAGAATTTATTGTGATAACTTGGTGACGAAAACTAATAGAAAAAATAGGATTAAATTTATATAACGAATGCAACTTTAAATATTATGAAAAGCATTACTAAATGTCTCACGTGCAATAATCAGGGAAAAATAAAATTATCTCATACTAAAGCGCCTTATTGCAATAATTGTTTCATTAAATACATAGAGAAAAGAGTAAGAAAAGATTTAAGATTAGGAAAATATTTCAAACCAAATGATACAATATATTTATTCAATGATAATACAAAAGAATATTTTGTCACTAAATTCTTTTTAGAAGAGATATTTCATAAAAATCTAAAGATAAGAGAAATAAAAAAGCTAAACTCTGCACCTAAAGAAGGAATTATTATTTTACCATGGAATCTTGATAGAGAATTAAATATTAAATTCATTGAATTTACATCAAAAAATATGGTCAATGCAAAAAACCAATCATCAATCACAACAGTTAAACTCCTTAAATCTGTTCTCGAGGAAGAAATAATTAAATTGTGCAAACTAAAGAAATTCCCAATAAGAAATTATGAATTAAAAAATGAATTAATAGAAAAAATCAATAGAGAATTTCCAGAAACCAAATTCTCAATGATGAATGCATTTGAAGAGATGGATAAGATAAAGAAAACATGATTTTTATGAAAAATAATTTTAAATATCTTTTCGTAAATCTTCCGAAAATTTCTAAGCAAGATTTATAAAGAATTGAAAATAAGTAATATTATGAAAAAATTTTTATCATTTGCATTATTATTTATTTTATTTTTATTAGCAATCAATTTCACTTCAGCCTGGACAGGATATACGCATGACTGGATATGCAATAATGCAGGATTAAGCAATTTAGATTGTCATTCAGCAGACAATGTTCAAGTTCAGAAAGAATATCCTGGATTAGGATTTGTGAATCATCATTGCACAAATAATTCTAATTTATGTTCGGCAAGAAAATCTGCGCTTAAATTTAAAGAAATGGGAACTCCTGAAACAGCAGGATTTGCAGCACATCTTTATGCAGATGCATTGGTTCCTGTGCATTGGCACAGCCATGATTCATGCCATAGTGTTTTTGAAAAAAAAATAGAAGAAGCTCTGAAATCAACAGGCAGGTATAAAATAAAAATATTCAGTGATGTAATTTATGCATCTTATTGGTCTGTGAATATGACCTGCTATGCAAAAGATATTGACGAAAATGTGGCTCTTTACGCAGACAGCAACTATATGGAGTATGTTGTGAATTCTGTTTCTGTGTCGATGGATTCCGAAATAATTGAATTTTCTCCTAAAGTTTATGATTTAACTTGGATAGTTGTTGTTATTTTATTTATTTTTGTTTTATTGTTAATATTATTTTTCATAATGGGATTTAGAAATAAAAAGAAAAAATAACCAATATAAAAAAATAAGATTAAAGAATTACTAAAAAAGAATAACTAAAAAACAAAAAATTAGTCTATAATTTCTGTTTCAATCTTGTTTAGCTCACAGAATTCTGTTGTGAAATTATATGCGCCGGCATTCAGGAAAGTCAGTTTGTCTCCTATTTTCGGAGTGTTTAGATATACTTTATACCTGAATAGATCCATTGAGCAGGGAGTTATCCCTTTTATCACATAAGGTTTTATATTTTCTTTTCCTTCTTTATTTTTTGTGTTGTCTTTTCCAAATTCTCCTTCAACAAGAAGTTTTACAGGAACAATCAATGCATCCATGTCTGAATTGTAGACAGATGCATTTACGATTATGTTATTTTCATGCATTCCTATTATTGTTGTTTCTAATTTTATTGAAGGTGCTGCAATGAATCTTCCTGGCTCAATCATCAATTTTATTTCACTTTTTTTAAGCCATTTTCTAAATTCAGATATTTTATTAAACACACTTTCAATAACATCAACATTTGTGTTTGCATATTCTGATGGAATGCCTCCACCGATGCAAATTATATCTATTATTTTCAAAACATCTTCATCTATTGAATTAGAAATTTCATAAATCAAATTCCATTCAGCCATGTTCTGGCTTTTTCTGTGGAAATGTATTCCAAGTTGAGCTATTTTTTCAGATAGTTTTGGAGCTTCTTTTAACTCTTTTATTTTTTTGTTTATGATTTCAGAATTCATTCCAAAAACAAAATATCTTTCTGTTTTCAATGTGTTTTCTTTTAGTTTAAGCCTTAACATGAGGTTGATTTGCACGTTATTATTTTTATCATTATCTGTTTCAAGATATTTTATAATTTCATCCAAATCAGATTCATTGTCAATAACAAACCATCTAATTCCTTGTGTAATAAGTTCAGATATAGATTCTTGAGTTAATGCCTGCGCAAGAAAAATAACTTTTGACTTGTTCTCTATATGCTTTAATTCATTTTTTATATGCACACTGAACATCGCATCTGTTTCTTTTTCAAGAATTGGTGTTATAAATGGATTTGTTTTTGAGCTGTATGAAACAATATCTGCTGAATTCCTTACTTTATTATATTGTTCAAGTGCTTTTTTCTTTGATAATATGAATTTAGGATTAATTATTTTGTTTGTTTGTGTCATTTTATTTCTCCAGCATTATTTTTAGTTGTTTTTTTCTTTAATAATCCTTCATCATTTAATTGTTCAAGTGCATTTATCATTGCTAATGGGAAAGTTATTGTGACATCACCTACAACAGTTGCAACATCGCTTTCTTCTTTGACTTTGCCCCATGATTTTGCCTCATTTGTTGTTGCGCCAGACATAGAACCTGATGTTTTGTGGTCTGTTGTCATGTAAACAGCATATTCTGCTCCTCCATTAAGCAATGTTGACAAGATTGCATGATGTTTTGAGATGCTTCCTCCCAATGCAATTACTCCCTTTTTCTCGTCGTGATTTGTTACAAACAATATATTTCCAAAATCTTTTACAACATCTATGATAAAATCAGGATGTTTTTGCTGGAATAAAAACAAATGAAATCCAAATGCTCCGTCAGTTATGGCTGGGCAGAATATAGGAACATTATTTTTTGCTGCTTGAAATAATATTGAATTTTCATCTTTCAGCATCAAGCCAATTTCTTTAAGCATATCTGAAACAGCCCATCTTGCTTGTTTTTTGTACAGAATATCAAGAATGACATTCATCTTATCTTCAAAATTCATGTAGCTTTCTGTTTTTATGAAAATATTTCCAACTCTGTTTATTCCTTGTTCATGAAGTTCAACATCATCTGTGTCAAAATTTCCAATAATGAATTTCTCTCCTTCTGCTTTCATTATGTCTTCTTCCAAACCGCCGACAGTTGTAACAATAACATCAGCCATTTTTAGTTCAATTAATTGAGCGAAAAATCCTCTTAATCCTGATGTAACCATGTTTGATGTGAATGTTAGAAATATTTTTGCAGAATCTTTTTTCATTTTTACAAAAACATCTGCTGCTTTCTTTAATTCTATACTTTGAAATCCTATTGTTTGGCACGAGTTTATGAACTCTTTAACTGTTATTCCTTGTTTCCATTTGAAATCTTTTACATATTCCATTTTGCTTTCCTCGTTGTTATGTTGTTCGTAATTATTAGTTTACATTAAAAATCATAAAAATTAAATAACACACCAATATAAATTAAAAATAATTTGTGTTAATATATCTAAATCTAAGAATAAGAACTAATTTCTGAAATGGCAATAACTTCCATAAACAAATAATTTTATCATAAAATTAGGAATAGAAGAGGGTTTATAAATGTTTTGCGCAAGCAAAATAATTTGGAACATAGCTAATTGAGAACAAATTTTTACAGATTTATAGTCTTATCATAATATTTATAAATGGGGTTTTATTTCGAAGATTATAATTAAACACAAGGTGATAAAATGGCAATGATAGGATTTAATTTTACAAAAATATTGGTTGAAAAAAAGAAACAGTCAGCAGTAAATGTATCTGTCAACAGCAATCTGGGAATAAAGAACATCAGTGATATGAAATTTCCAATTGATGATAAAAAATCTGCATTAAGATTCGAATTTAATTATGTCTGCAAATATGAGCCTGATTTCGCATCTATCGAAATAACAGGAGAATTAATAGAACTGCAGGAAAAAGAATTTGCAAAGAAAGTTGTTGAGGACTGGACAAAAAATAAGACTCTTCCTACAGAAATAATGACTCATGTTTTAAATACAGCATTGTCAAAATGCAATATCGAAGCAATCATATTAAGCAAAGAAATGGGATTGCCTTCACCAGTGCCTATGCCTAAAATAAGTGCAAAGCCTAAAGAAGGAGCAAAAATATCTGTTTCTAAAAAAGACGAAAAGAAGAAGAAATAAGCATAAAATAGATGCTTTTTTGTATTTTTTATTTTTATTTTTTATTATTTAAAACCAAAACCTTTATATTTCTGGAGCAAATAATCAGACTATTATCGTCGTATATCTTCATGTACTTAGAGGTGTAAAATGGCAGTTGCTGGTGAAATCAAGCTTAAAGTCGCTGAAGCAGTTCAGGATGATGTAAATAAAGGTATTGTTAGGATTGATTCTAATTATATGAAGCAGATTAATGTCCGATCAGGGGATATTGTCGAGATTCAAGGCCAGAAAAAGACAGTTGCCATAGCAGATCGTTCTTATCCAGGCGATATAGGCCTTAATATTATAAGAATGGATGGTCTTATAAGAAGAAATGGAAAAACAGGAATAGGTGAGGTTGTTGCTGTAAGGAAAGCCAATGTCAAAGAAGCTAAAAAAATCACAATTGCACCTGCAAGAGAAGATGTAATTATAAGAGCCAATCCAGTCATATTCAAACAAGGACTTTTAGGAAGAGCTGTTGTCAAAGGAGATATTGTTTCATTAGGAGGAACAAGAACAAGACGAAGCACAATGAGTCAAAGTCCTTTCTTTGATGATATTTTCAGTCTGGCTGCAGAAGAAGCAATGATGGGATTTGGTCTGGGAGATTTGAAATTCATGATTGTTGATGTAACTCCAGCAAAAGAAGCAGTCATAATTACTGAATTAACAGAAGTCATATTCAATCCAGAAGCTGTTCCTGAAAGTCAGCTAAAAGAGGAAAGACTTCCAGATGTTTCTTATGAAGATATAGGTGGATTATCAGATGAACTTAAAAAAATAAGAGAAATGGTTGAGCTTCCATTAAAGCATCCTGAAATTTTCGAAAGATTAGGAATAGAACCCCCAAAAGGAGTTTTATTGCATGGTCCACCAGGAACAGGAAAAACATTACTTGCAAAAGCAGTTGCAACAGAAACACAATCTAATTTCATTGTTATTAATGGTCCTGAAATAATGTCAAAATATTATGGACAATCAGAAGAGAATCTTCGTAAAAAATTCGAAGAAGCAGAAAAGAACGCACCTTCTATTATTTTTATCGATGAAATAGATGCAATCGCTTCAAAAAGAGAGGAAACTCACGGAGAAGTTGAGAAAAGAGTTGTTGCACAATTGCTTGCAATAATGGATGGACTTAAATCAAGAGGAAAAGTTGTTGTTATAGCAGCTTCAAATATTCCAAATTCACTTGATCCTGCATTAAGAAGACCAGGCAGATTTGACAGAGAAATTGAAATTGGTGTTCCTTCGAAAGAAGGCAGAATGGGAATCTTAAAAATTCATACTAGAAATATGCCGTTATTAACAAAAGAGAATGCAAAAGAAGTTAAAGAATATGCAAAAGAATTAGTTGATAAAAAACCAGTTGATTTAGATAAAATTGCAGAAATAACTTATGGATTTGTTGGAGCGGATTTATCTGCATTAACAAAAGAATCTGCAATGATTGTTTTAAGACGAGTAATTTCTGATTTAAATTTAAAAAATGAAGAACCATTAACAGAAGATATGCTGAAAAGATTAGTTATTTCACATGATGATTTCATGGATGCATTAAAAACAGTAAGACCTTCTGCTCTTCGTGAAGTTTTAATTGAAAAACCAACTACAAAATGGACAGATATTGGTGGTTTAGAAGAAGCAAAGCAAGAATTAATCGAAGCTGTTGAATGGCCTTTGAAAAATAAAGCAGCCTTTAATCGATTAGGAATAAAACCCCCTGTTGGAATATTATTATATGGGCCTCCAGGAACAGGAAAAACATTATTAGCGAAAGCTGTTGCAAATGAGTCAAAAGCAAATTTCATATTAGTCAATGGACCTGAATTAATGAGTAAATGGGTTGGTGAATCAGAGAAAGCAGTAAGGAAAATATTTGAGAAAGCAAGACAAACAGCACCAACAATAGTTTTCTTTGATGAAATAGATTCATTAGCTCCAAAAAGAGGATCAAATGATACTTCAGGTGTAAATGAGAAAGTTGTAAATCAAATTTTAACAGAAATAAATGGAGTTCAAGAAATGAAAGATGTTGTAGTAATGGGTGCAACAAATAGACCTGATTTAATTGATAGTGCGTTGTTAAGACCAGGTAGATTTGACAGACTTGTATTGATTTCTATTCCTGAACTTGAGGAAAGGAAAGAGATTTTTAAAATACATACAAAGAATATGCCAATTACAAAAGATGTAAAGATTGATGATATTGCCGCAAAAACAGAAGGTTATGTTGGCGCAGATATAGAAGGAGTTTGCAGAGAAGCAGCAATGCTTGCTTTAAGAGAAAATATGTCTGCAAAAGAAGTCAAGATGAAACATTTTACTGCGGCGTTACATAAGGTAAGACCATCTGCATCTAAAAGCATAGAATCTCATTATGCTGAATTCGAACAGAACTACAGAAAGACACGAGCAGAAGAAATGAATGCAAGGCCTAATTATCTGGGATAAAAAAATGAAAAAACTATTTTTATTAATTTTCTTTTCTTTAATTTTTGTTAATTGTGTTCATGCAAGTTCAAGTGATTTATTTATAAATTATTTGAGTCCTATTATTTATGCAGATTGTCAAGGACAAGATTTGCAAATCAAAAATAATTTCCTATTTAATACAGGCACTGGTCAACCCATTACAAATATTTCTTGGCCTTATTCTTATGAAACTCTGAGAAGAATTATTGAATTGCTTGGAGAATACGAACCTTTTAATGATTATGCGTCTGGATGTAATGGGGATAAATCCGGTTGGGATTATGGAAAAGATGGTTGTAGTATTTTAAAATGTGGAGAAAATATTTTAGACATAGACGATTATCTTTATTTTTGGAATAGAGAAAGAATTGACATCCCTCAAGATATAACAAATATTGCGATAAATAATCAAGGAAATCTGGTGCAAGGTTTATCGAACTGTAACATTAAACAAGAACAATACAAACAAGAACTAAATAATTGTACTATAAAATCAGAGGAATATAAAACAAATTTGAATAATTGTACTATAAATTTTTCTAAAGCAGAAACTAAATTCGATTGGTATGGTAGTATATCTAATATTTTGATTTCTTTATTGGGGGGTTTCTTACTCTATTTGATATTATATCCTAAAGGAGAACAAAAAAGAAGAGTAAAAGCTATTTTGTGGTCTATAGGTTTATTTTTATTATTGTTAATTATAACTTTTTTAGTAAAGTCTCTTGTTTTTTAAAATATTTTGTTGAACTATAAAATGGTTGAATTATATCAAGACGAAATTAATGTTATAAATAATGAGAAAGATTTAGAAATACAGGTTCCTATCACGTCTATTGAAAATTCTGACGGAACATTTTTTATTCTAGAAGCAAGAGTTAAAGTTGCAGGAAAAATTTGGACAATACATAAGAATGATAAAGATACGTTTCCAAGCCAACCACATGCACATAATTATGAAAATGGAGAAAAATTAGATTTGCACACAGGAGATATTTATGTTGGAAAAATATAGGAGATATTTATGTTGGAAAAATATACAAATGTAAATTACCTTCTAAAATTTTAAAATATATTCTTTTAGAATTAGAAAAATATGGGTTTAAGTTTTAAATCTTTTTTGATTCCTTAGCACAAAACCCTTAAATAGAATTATTCCACACATAAAAGTTCTTGTTTCTTTGGTAATTTTATGGTTACGTTTATTTCAGAATCAATATTTTTTATATCTTTCATTATTTGTTTTGCTAAAACTTCTGCTAATTTAACAGGAACTGCATTTCCTATCATTTTATAACCATCTGCAACATCAGTATAATAAAAAATAAAATCATCAGGGAATGTTTGTATTCTTGCGCATTCTCTTACAGACAATCTTCTGTAAAGATGCTCTTTTCCATTAACAAATTCTCGTTTATTCTGCTCAATAAATTTCATTTTAGGTGCTTGTGGATGCAATGGTGCATGCCTTCCTCCTGCTTGTATTGTAAAAGAGCATTCATTCCAAGATCTAACTCTATTTCTAGACATGTACATTGTAGAAAATCCACCGTTCATATGCTCGTGGTTAGGTATTTTTAAAATACCATTAGTTTTATTTTTCGGCATACTTTCAATAGATTGAGGTAAATCTGATATTGTGTCTTTCAAAGTAAGTTTCTTATTAACTGGTTCGGGAAATTCGAAATGCTTTCCCATTTTTTCATGATATCCGACAATTACAATTCTTTTTCTTTCCTGTGGAACGCCATAGTCTTGGGCATCCATAAGTTGATATGTAACATTATAGCCTATTCTTTTGAAAGCAGAAACAATTTTTACAAATTCAGGATAATGTTTAGGAGATAATATTCCGGAAACATTTTCTGCTAAAAAAAATAATGGTTTTTTTTGTGCAATGAGTTTAATATAATCGTAAAATAATTTTCCTCTCGAATCTTCTATTCCTCTCATGGAGCCAGCTAAACTCCAGCTTTGACATGGAGGACCGCCAATAAATCCAATAACTTCATTAGGAATTTCTTCAGGAGAAATCTTTTCAATAGATTTTTTATTAATAGTTACGCTGTGATTTTTTTCAAAAGTTTCCCAGCACCCTTTCCAGTTATCATTAGCAAAAACTATGTCGAATCCTGCGTTCGTGAAGCCTAAATCTAGACCTCCTGCTCCTGAAAAAAATGATGCGATTTTCATTTTTTACACCACGAAATTAATTTTGCTTTGATTTGTTTTGCTGGATTATCCGGCTCTTGTATTTTAACATTCTGGATTTTGATTTCTTTATCCTTCTCAAGAATTTTTCTATCTTTTTCAGAGAATGAATTATATTTTTCTTCTTTCATTAAAACTCTTAGTGCAAATTCACATGATTTTTCGAATTTAAAATGTTCTGAGAAAACTTTTAATGGGTTTTGTATGGTCCACATTCCTCGTATTCTTAAGTTAGTTATTCCTAAAGGATCAACTTTATTGACTCTACCTAATTCATTTGTGTCTGCTAATTCAACATCTAATTCCTTAAGACCAGAACTTACTTTGTCTTTTATTTTTTCATAAATTTCTCGGCTTGCGGCATAACAATCCCCATAAACAATAGTTAGTGCTTTTAAGTTTTCTTCGTCTACAAATCCTACAATATAGACCATGTCTTTTTCTTTCCATTCTTCACATTTCTTACAAGCCTCAGTAATCATAGGACTATCAGAATAAAGTTTTGATTTAGGATAAGAACTATTTAATGCTAATTCGCTAGGTTTAACTCCATCTATTTTCTTAACTTCTATTGCATCACCTTTTTTAATTATGATGTCTGGAGGATTGTTTTGGTTGCCCATATACGAAAAAGTTTCGCTATATTTATCTCTTTTTTCTTGTGCATCTTTCACATCATAGCTATCGCAAAATGAATCTTTTATGAAAAATTCTAATGCATCGCCCATATTATTTGCCCGATTTTCTGATGAGGCTTTGGTTTTAGAAATAGTGTTTATTTTAGACAAATCAAAATTATTTCTTGCTTTAATGTTTATTATTGCATTTAATAAATTAGCCACAAATTTCACCCTATGAAATTAAAATAGTATAATTACTTATAAATGTTATCCCTGGTTGTCCAGTGTGTCCAGAGGATATTCGAGAACTATCCACTTTTCTGGATAATATTATCCACAATTATGGATTTGTAAATTTTGAGGAAATTTCGTGTAAAAATTATTTCTTCTCATATTTTAGTTTCTCTATTTTTTTCATTAGGAACCAGAAGTTCAAGTAGGGTACAAATCGTACCCCCTTCACAAAAACCTTTATAAGTAAGAATAATTCTATATCATTATGAACTGGAAAATCTTTCAGATTTTCGGTTCATAAAATGAGGCATTTTATGAAACAAATCAAACTGCATTTAAAGAATGAAATTCTAGAAGGAATATTAGTCAAAGAAGATGATAAACATTTAACATTAAAATTAGTGAGTGGATATAACATAGGAATAGAGAAACATAAAATAGAAAGAATTGAAGAAATAAGAGAGATAACACATACAAAAACAGAAATTAAAGCCACACAAGACTCAGCATTACCTAAAGTTCTAATAATTCATACTGGAGGAACAATAGCTTCTAAAGTTGATTATCAGACAGGAGCTGTTACAGCAAGATTCTCGCCTGAAGAATTAATAGATATGTTCCCTGAACTGAAAGATCTTGCAAAAATAGAAAGCAAACTGATGGGAAACATGGCTTCTGATGACATGAGATTCGCACATTATAATCTTATGGCAAAAGAAATAGAAAAAAACAAAGATGTAAAAGGAATAATAATAACTCACGGCACAGATACCATACATTATACATCAGCAGCATTATCCTTTATTTTCGAGCATTTGCCAATTCCCGTAGTTCTAGTTGGCTCTCAGAGAAGTTCAGATAGAGGAAGCAGTGATTCAGCAATGAATCTTATAAGCGCAGTTGCATTTATAGCAAACACATCATTAAAAGGAGTGTTTATCTGCATGCATGAATCAATGGATGATGAAAACTGCATTATTTTAAATGGATTAAATGCTAAAAAACTTCATTCATCACGAAGAGACGCATTCAAGCCAATTAATGTGAAACCAATTGCACGAGTTAGCTTTTCAACAAAAGAAATTGAATATATTTCAGAATATCCTTCCTCATCTTTGAATGCAGAAGGCAAATTAAAAATACACCTTTTCAATGAATCATTAAAAATAGGAATTATGGTTTCACATCCAAATATGTTTGCTTCTGAATTCGGAGATTATGATGGATTAATTTTAGAAGGAACAGGTCTTGGGCATTTCCCAATAAATGAAATTGATGAAATGACTTCTGAACATACAAAGATAAAAGAGAAATTAATGGCTCTAAGTAAAAAAATACCTGTAGTTATGACATTACAAACAGTTTATGGTTCTGTAAACATGAATATTTACACTCCTGGAAGAAAATTAATAGAAATGGGGGTTATAGGAAATCTTTCTTCGTTAAATACTGAAACAGCATTCATTAAACTTGCCTGGTTATTATCCCAGAAACTAGATCCTCATGAATGGTTCATGAAAGAGATTAGGGGAGAGATTAGGGAATAATTTTATTTATTATTAAACCAATACATAATTTTAGTCATGTCATCTATATTTCTTGCATACAATTGATAATTTGCTTTTAATAAATGAGGTATGTCTTCTGGAATATAATGCGCAACTCTATCGAACTTTTCAGGTTCACGATATATACAAAATTCTAGCTCTCCGTTTTCACTTCTTCTTAAAAAATCCAATGCACCTTCATTAACATAAGGTAGAACTGTGCGGTTAATCCATAATCTTGAATGTTTACTGCCTATTACAAATAAATCATCATTAAATTGTATATTTAAATGTAATTCTGTTCCTGTAAAATCTTTTGAATAGTCATTTCCCCAAGGATTGCTAGTTCTTAATTCATTTATTAATTCTTGCCAATTTTTAATTTCAGGAAGATTTTGTTTTCCGATAGTCTGTGCATATTTTAGGACAGAAATTAAGAAAGGAGACCAATCTTGTTCAAGTCCAAAACCCGATGTAGAAGGTTCAGTCAAAACTCCCGAATCTTTTTTTCCAGATACATCTGTCTGCTTTACAAATAAATCTCCGTGATCCATTAGTTCTACTTTATTTTTATATTCTTTTTGTCTCCAAATATAATTTCGTTTATATCCATCAATAATATCTCTTTCTCCAATACAATAAGTATTAACTGCTCCAGCTAAATTTTTTTTAGAATCAAAACCATATTGAGAAAAATTATCTAGATCGTTTCCTAAAACAATGTTTGCAACTAAAAAGGGATGTTCAACAGTAAAGGGTTCTATTTGTAAAATAAAGTCCTCTTTCTCTAATCTTGATTCAAGAGATAAAATATCTTTTTGTTCTTCAGTTAATACTGCTCCAGATTGTTTTACCATATTTATCTCTTCTAAAATTTGATTAGATTTTCCTTGCCAAATTGTTCTATGTAAAAAAATTTGTTTTAAATCTTCTTTAACTAATCTTGCTTTCGCATATATTCCTATGGCTTGCAATCGTTCATACGCAGAGTTTGAGCATTCTATATTCATGATAGAAGGAACATTCTTTGTTTTAATAAATATTTGGGTTAATTTTTTCATATATCCTCCGTCAGCACTGGACATTCGCCCAAATAGTATTTAAATAAGTGATAATTCTCCTATTTAAAAAATGAAAAATAACGTTATGAAAATAGAAAAGGATATTAAACATAAAATATATTCTATCCGTGGTCTGCAAGTGATGCTTGATGAAGATTTAGCGGGATTATATTGTGTTGAAACAAAAAGATTAAATGAACAAGTTAAAAGGAATATTACTCGATTTCCGTCTAAATTCATGTTTCAATTGTCAGAAAATGAGTTTAACTCTTTGATGTCGCAATTTGCGACTTCAAGTTTAAGGTCGCAATTTGCGACCATAGACAAAGGTAGAGGAACTCATAGAAAGTATTTGCCATATGCATTTACAGAACAGGGAGTTGCTATGCTTTCAGGTGTTCTAAAAAGCGAGACTGCTGTTCAAGTCAGTATACAGATAATGGATGCTTTTGTTGCAATGAGAAAATTCATATCTGAGAATGCAGATATGTTTCATCGCTTGAATAGAGTTGAACATAAACAAATAGAGCATGATAAGAAGTTTGATGAAATATTCAACGCAATCCAAAGCAAAGACATTAAACCAGAAAAAGGCATATTTTTTGAAGGAGAGATTTTTGATGCGCATAAATTTGTTTCTGATTTAATTCGCAGCGCTAAAAGCTCAATAATATTAATCGATAATTACATAGATGACTCTGTTTTGACATTGTTTATTAAAAGAAACAAAGATGTAAATGTTGTTATTTTTACTGCGAATATAACAAAACAAATATTATTAGATTTGAATAAATACAATTCTCAATATGCGCCTGTTGTTGTTAAAGAATTCAAGCAATCTCATGACAGATTTATAATTATAGACGACAAAGAAGTTTATCATTTTGGAGCATCTCTAAAAGATTTAGGAAAGAAATGGTTTGCATTTTCCAAATTCGATAAAGAAGCATTTAAACTATTAGATAAACTTCAGACGTATATTAAATTATGAGAAGTTAGGACGAAAAGTTAATAAAAAATTGTCTAAAAGATATTCGAATTAATTCTCTTAGGTGACCACAAAATAACAATATTTATAAATGTAGTCACCTTATATATGTTATGTTCATTGAGAAAAGAAAGCTAGGAAAGAGCATAAAATATTATCTTGCTTATTCTTATAGGAAAAATAATGAAGTCAAAAAAATAAGACGATATTTAGGTACAAATCTATCTAAAGAACAGCTTAATGAAGCAAAAACAATACATCAAAAAGAAATAAATAAAGAGCTTGAGCAATTCAATACAGAAGTCTTTAGTTTCTCATTATCGAAGACACAAATAAAATTATTAAATAATTATGATAAAAAAATAAACATCCATCATCTTCATGGATGGAATTGGCAGATATTTACAGAGCAATTCACATACAACACAAATGCAATAGAAGGCTCAACTGTAAGTCAGGAAGAAGTCCGTGAAATACTCCAACAGGATCAATTTTTAGGCGAAGAAGAGATAGAAACAGGAGGTGTTGCAAGTGCTGTTGATTTCATACGAACAACTAAAAAAGATCTTTCTTTGGAATTGTTAAAAGAGCTACATCACTTATGCTTTAAAAATTCAAAACCTTTCTCAGGAAAATTTAGGAATGTTGAAGTTGTGATTAGAGGAAGAGAAGGCATTGTTCATTCGGGTGTTCCTGTTGCGCATCTGCATTATGCTTTGAATGAATTAATTGATTGGTACAAGCACAATAAAACAAAATTCAAGCCTTTGGTTTTAGCCGCAATAATGCATAATCAATTTGAGCACATACATCCATTTCAAGATGGAAATGGAAGAGTAGGAAGATTATTGTTAAATTTTATCTTGATTAGAAACAAGCATCTTCCTATAAATATATTATTAGAAGACAGACAGGAATATTATCAAACATTGCAGGAATATTCAAAGCATCAAAACTTAAAATCAACATTAAAATTTTTAATATCTCAATACAAGAAAACACTCAAACAGGTGACCACAAAACATAAAAAAAATAGATTGTAGTCACCCATAAAACAACACTTCACACCACTAAATTATTGGTCAGATTATTTTCACATTTCTTTTTTCTTTCTGCAATCTGGTGTCTTTTTTCTGCTCTATCATATCTCAATATTATATCCGTACACATGCCCGTAATCCCTCCAAAATATGCACCAACAATAGACGCAGGTACTGCGTGCCAAAAACAAGTCACCATGACTAGAGGTATATCTGGAGCCACAGTGCATGCTACTTGTGGCAAAACAATTCCTGCAATCAACAGACCATGTCTATAACCAAACCTATATGTTAACACATCTCCTAAACCACGACTTTCTTTTGTTATTGGACCATACATTACGTGCGGTTTTATTTTATTTCCAATAGTTTTTACATCTTCATTAAATTTGTCGCTAATTTCTAGTGTACGAAGATCTGCTTCTTCGTATTTTTTTGAAACATAATTTTCAATATTTTGTTTTATTGTTGTGTAATTCATTTTTACCCCCATTTAACTATCTTTTAGTAACAATATATCTTTTCACATATTTAAAACTTCTTAATATTTATTTTGTCAAAACAACAATATTTTTAAATAAATACTCACATTGTAAGGTAATGAGCACAAATATTGCTATAGATGAAAAAGACAGAAAGATTCTTGCTCAATTGGATGATGATGCAAGACAGTCTGATTCTGAAATAGCTAAAAAAGTCGGATTGAGCAAACAAGTTGTGAATTATAGAATTCAAAAATTAGTTGAGCAAAAAATAATCACAAATTTTTATTCTATAATTAACGTAGGATCATTAGGATTGAATTCATATTATGTTTTCCTTCAGTTAGAAAAAATAAATAAACAGCAGGAAAAAGAAATTCTAGAAAAACTAAAAAATCTAGATTATGTCGGTTGGCTTATTGAAGGAACAGGAAGGTGGGACGTAATACTGACTATTTATGCTGATTCTGTTTCGATGTTCGATAAATTGCTCACGCAAACACTAAGTCTCTGCGAAAATCACATTCACGAATATAGTTTTACAATACAAATACAAGCAGAGCATATAAGTTATCCTTTCTTGAACAAAGATTCTAGAGAAAAAGGAGTCAAGCAGACAGAAAAACTGCAACAAATACAATTAGACCACACAGATAAAAAAATAATTGAGAAAATATCGCAACATGGAAGGATGAATGCTGTTGAGTTGTCTGCTAAAACAAAAACTCCTCTTCATGTTACAAGATATCATTTAAAAGAACTTATAAAAACTAAAACAATACTCGGTTTCAAACCAAAAATAGATGTAAATAAATTAGGATTCCAATGGTATTTATTATTGATACAATTTCAGACAATAGATGAGAAAAGAAAACATATGTTCATTAATTTCTGTAAGCACAATAAAAAAATATATTATGTTACAAACACAATAGGACAGTATAATTTAATGTTGGATGTTCATGTAAAAAATATTGAGGAATTCAAGGAAGTTTTGTTTGAATTAAAAGAGAATTTCTCTGATGTAATCAAAGTCTACGAATCAATAATAATATTCGAGGAATACAAGATAGATTATTTCCCTAAAGAGTTGATAAAATAAAAACACACACGCTTTTCAGATATTCAACTAGACTCACAGGACATGCACAGAAAAAATATATAAATCACTTCTTTCTCCTTGATGTGGGGGTGTTGATATGACAAAACTAAAAATACCTGTTAAAAAATTGAAGCCGTATTGGACTGCTGTGGAGAAAGTGCAAGATGAATTTTTTACCAAAATAAAAGAAATAGAAAAAGAAATGCAAACAGAATTTAAGAATGAACACATAAGATTTTTCTGGGTCGAGGGAGAACTTTCAGGAATAGGGACACCTGACTATCCTAATGAGATGGATTTAATCCAAGATACTGATTTATCAAAGGTATAAACCACAACATTTTGTCACTTCGTTCCAAACTATTTCGGGCGAAACCGAAATATTTATAAATGTGTAATATATTACACAATTGAGTAAAATGTTACACAATAAGTATTTTGATATAATTAAGCAGTTTTTGGGAGAGTATAATAAAGAGATTTATGGACGTGAACTAATAAACAAAGTCAATATGAGCCAAAAAGGAATCGCTCTTGCTTTAGACGAACTTGAGCAAAAAAATATATTAAAATCAAAAATAAGGGGGAATATGAAGTATTTTTCTCTCAATATAGAAAACCCCGAAATAAAAGATATTCTCCTAATAACAGAAATAGAAAAAAAGAAATTGTTTTTTGAAAAACATAGGAAAATAGCTCACCTATTCAGATTTGATGAACGAATTGTAGGAATTTTTGGAAGTTATGCAAAAGGAATTCATAAAGAAACATCAGACATTGATTTATTTATAATAGGAAAAAAAATAAAAAAAGATTATGATGAAATAGGAAAAACGTTTGATTTAAATATAAGCATAAAATACTTTACAGAGAAGCAGTTTGAACAATTAAGTTCGGAAAAAAATAATTTATGCAAGGAAATTATTGCGAATCATATTTGTATTTTTCAAGCTGAAAATTTCATAAATATAATTTGGAGAAAGTTTTATGGTTTCAATTAAAGGATGCGCAGAACTCGAAGATAAAAATCCAATCATGAAAGAAGTGCTTGCATTTATTGATTTTAACTCAGTAAAGCTTGGGGTGGTTTAGGGTGGATATTGAATATATATTTAATGCTTTGAAAAGCAAAGATAAGAAAATAAGATATAAAGCATTAGATAAAATACTAGAATTTTCAAGGTCAAAAAAAACAACATGGAAAAAAGAATTTTTTAAATCTGTTTTATTGAAATCATCTTCTAAAGATTGGAAAGAGCGATACGCCGTAATGTATGCTATTTCCAGATTTATAAGAAAGAATTGGGATTTTGAAGAATTTAAAAAACAATTTCTTAACATATTGCGATTAATCGAGGATATTGATGGAAGAGTAAGAATTGCTGTAAGGAATGCACTGGAACATTTCAGAACGAGTTTTCTTTTCTATTGCTGGGGCGAATGGAAAGTTGATGAAAATGAACTTCTTCCGTTGTGGAAAAGTTCTTTATTTTCACTCGGAGAAAAAGCAATTAGGACGGATAATGGAAAAATGCAGGCTCATATGATTCAATGCGTTAAGATACTGTTTCAAAACGACTTGGAAGATTGTCTAAACAAAAGCGATCATAATAAATATAAGTCATTATGGAATAAAATTAACGAATTGGATGAGTTTTATTATGAATATGGTATTTAATAGATAATAATGGGGCAAAACAATAATGATTATACGATCAAAATCTGAATTCGAAATGTATCAAGTTACTTGGATAATACTTAATGCAGTGAAACGCCTGCAAGTTGGAAAGATTAAATTAGCTCAATTTTTAAAAGGATCAAAATCTAAAGATGTAAAATCAATTGCTGACAAGACAGTATATGGTGGATTGCTGTGGTATGATATATCAACAATCACCGGATTTATTGAGCAGTTAGAACTTATAGGTTTAATTCATAAAAAAATTATCTCTGGGAGCCATTACGATTATTCAGTATATGAACTTACAGAAGCAGGCAAGAAAGTTTTAGAAGAGAAAAAGCAAATTGCTCTTCAAATAATAAAAGAAAGAAAACCCGTCGTTATAGGTGATTCCGAAAAAGAGACCCTAAACTCAGTGCATGAAGGAAAAATGGTTTCCGAAATAGCAAATGAAAGAAATCTTGCAGAATCAACAATTTACACACACATTTTCAGATTAATCGCAACTAATTGTATTTCAAGCAAGGATATAATCTCTGAAAAAATCGTCAAACAAATTTCTGAAGTCACTGGAAATTTTAAAGATGTTCCTTCTGTAAAAGAAGTCAAGGAACTGCTTCCAAATGTTAGTTACGAAGAAATACGCTGCGTGTTAGCAGATATAAAACGGGGAAAACAAGATGGGCTGGATTAGTATTCCTGCATTAAGCAAGAAGTGTGAATTGTTTATTAAGAAGAATCCTCAATTAAAATTATCAAAGTTTGCTTGCAGAAATGGAAATTTCATATTTTACAGGGAATATATTAACATTCAAAAAATAAAGTATGAGGATGCTGATATCAGAATTTACCTAGTCGAGAATGAAAAAGGAGTTGAAGGATGGAGTGTTGATTATATGAGGCATACTGGCAAATGGGAAAATCTGCCAATATTCGGAGATTTTGACGACTGTTTAAATGAAATTAAAAGCGGAAAATGGGAAGTACTAAATCCGTTATGAGGTGTAATATGAACACATTATCTAAAGAAGATGCTTTATTATTTCATAAATTAATGAATTCATTATTATTTTATGTAAATAAAAAAACAAACATAATAAAGAACGCAGCCACATTAAAAGAGCTTTTTGACAGGGACATTGCAGAGACGTTGCCCTTAAGAAAGAAAATATTTTCTGACAAATATAATTTTATTGATGATTACATCTCTGAAAATCCTGACAATTTAAAAGAAGAAGAAATTCAAATAATAAAATCTTGGAAAAAATATTTAACTGATGAATTTTTTATAATAAAACATGTCAAAGAATATAGTCTATTTCTATTAGATAACAAAGTCTACGGCGTTAAGGGAATAACAGATTCATTCGAAGACAAATTTCAAGGCTATACGCCAGTTATGGTTGATATAACGCTAATACCTTTCAAAGAGTATATCATTTATGATGGATTATTTGTTCCGTATCCTGTTTCTTTTGGTGGAGGAATGCGGCGCTCTTTAAAACAAGAGTCAGAAGAAGCAATTCAAAAGTTTGGAATCATAACATCATTAAATGCGAATCCTGTGGCTAAGCAGCAAAATAATGAAGAGTTGCTGCGCTTTTACATGAAATCGTTTGACAATAAGATGAGATACGAAGATGAAATACATGAGCTAAAAAATAAATCAAAAGAATTAGAAGCAATTTATTATCAGGAGGAAGCAAGAGATTATGCAAGACATCCTAAAAAACAATTTAGAGAACAAGGCATAAAAGGCCACTTTGCAGTATTGATTCATAGTGTTGTTGCAAGCGGTTTATCAGAAAAAGAATTGAAAGAAAATGTTGAAAAAATAATTCCTAAAGATAAACAATCATGGATTTATACTTTTAAAATATAGTTATTATTTTGATAAAAGGTGCTTGAAAATCTCAGATTTTAGGCATCTTTAAATTAAAAAATTTAAAGGTGAAAAAATGGATGAAAACTCAATAAAAGTCAACTGTGATTTTTGTGGAAAACAAATAGAATGCCCTAAAGACATGCTTGAAAAATCAAAAAAGCACATGTGCCATGAATGCTTTTTAGAAAAAATCGAGAATGGAAGCGATGAAGAGCTTAAAAACATTCATGTTGATTTTCCAACAGAAAATTTAATTGAAGAGACTGCAAACATGATGGTAAATGAAATGATTGCTGAAATGTTTCCCATTGTTTGGAGCGAAAGAAAAAAAGAGCTTAAAGAAATGCCAAAAAAGGATATGGCATATGAAATGTTTGGGGCAGGAGCTTTCATTGCGTTGAACAATTTTATGAAATTACAGCATGAACAAAGGATGAAAGAAGAAAAAGAGGCAAAAAATGACTGATAAAATAAAAAGAATTCTTAGAGCATCTGCAGGAGAAACAGGTTCTGTAGACATTGCAGCAAAACACGAAATGGAAAAACATCGAAGTTCTATAAGCAGAATTATTCTTGATTTAGAACGAGAAGGATTCGTTAAGTGCATTAATCCAGAAGACGACAGATTTAGATATTATGTTAAGAAATAATTATTTAAATCACTAATTCTCCCGAAAACCGCAACATTTTTAAACTACCAAATAATTGGTATTTCAATACCATAAAATTGGTAGATTAAAATGCTTACAAAAGAACAACTCAAAATATTGTCCGTATTCAAGAAAGATATCTTTTTAAAACTTACATTCAAGCAGATAAAGCAGTATTCAAAGCAGAAATCAAATAATGCAGTCCAGACAGCGCTGAAAGAATTTCAGAAAAATAAATTAATTCTTTCTGAAAAAATATCAGACATATATCTATATTCATTGAATTTAGAAAATAATTTAACATCATCTTATCTTAACTTATTGAACGAGTTAGAAATAGAAAACAAAAAATATCCCCAAGATATTTTAGAAAAAATACAAGAGTCCTTCCTAAGCAAGACACAATTTTTTATTTTGATTGTTTTCGGTTCATATGCAAAGAATAAGCAAACCAAACAATCTGATTTGGATGTTGCGATAATTGTTGAAGACGATAAATTAAAAAAAGAATTAACCCCTAAAATAGAAACCATAAAAAGAAGAGAGATTATTAATTTAGATTATCATTTTTTTACAATAAATGAATTTTTGGAAATGCTGGCAGATGAAGAGGAGAACTTAGGCAAGCAAATTTATAAAAACAACATAATTCACTATGGCTATATCGAATATTGCAATTTAATCAGAGGCAAAAAATGAAAAACGAAACAGCAGAGCTTTATTTGTTGAGGGCAGAGAATGAATTGGCTGTAGCCAATGTATTGATTGATATTTCAAACAATCCTGAATTGCAGAAAAATTTCAAACTAGATAAGCAATTTACTTTTTACAGCTCAGTTATAAGCCATTCTTATTATTCTATTTTTTATTGTGCCAAAGCCATTTTATTGACAGAAGGAATAGAAACAACAACTCCCAATGTTCATGAAAAAACATTAATTGCGTTTGAAAAATATTTTGTAAGTACAGGAAAGTTGGATGTTCAATTACTTAAAGTATATAAACAAATGGTGTTGAGAGCAGAATATCTTTTGGAGATATTTTCTAAAGAAAAAGGAAAAAGAGGAAAGTTTACATACAGAACATTGCCTCAAGCAAACATAGAACCTGCTCAGGATTCAATTAAGAATGCTTTGCTATTTTTTAAATCAATAAACAAGATTATAAGAGGATAAAATGTCAGATGAATTGAATTATGAAAAACTAGGTCTTAAAGTCGGTTTGGAGATTCATCAGCAATTAGAGGGCAAGAAGCTGTTTTGTAATTGTCCGACTTTAATCAGGGATGATGCGCCAGATAGAACTATAAAAAGAATTCTTAGAGCATCTGCAGGAGAAACAGGTTCTGTAGACATTGCAGCAAAACACGAAATGGAAAAGGAAAAATAAAAAATTTGCAATTTTCTTGATTATGCATCTTCTTTTACCTTTTTGATTAAAGCATACATTTCTTTAAGAGTTAATTTATCTAGAGAATTTATTTTGCTTTCAAGACAAATATTTTCTTCCTTTAATCTATTAATATATGCATAAGGAATTCTATCTTTTTCAGACAATAACTTATAAGGCTGCACTGAACGAAGATGACTGGTGGGTGTGAATCGTGTATAAACAGTATCTTCGCTAACATATGCATTTGCTCCTCGGGGTAAGAAGTTTAGTACTTCTTTTTCAAGGAAAATATCAAAGTCCCTCCAGACATCATAAGAGCTTCTATCGGGCATTTCAATGATAAGCGGCAATTCGACAGGAACAAGCCCCTGAGCTAACCTACACTCATCATCTTCAGAGTACACCCGTCCATTTTCTTTAATTTTTAAAGCTAATGGTTTCGCTGTTCTTGCAGTTTTATAATTGATTTTTTTATCTGTGTGTTGATATTGCCCTGTTTGAAGTAATTTTGTTTTCTCATTCAAAGATTGAATCGGGGTTGAGAGTAGATTTTCAATTCCATCTGTTAAGCTTTTAAACTGCGTAAATTCTGATTCAAAAACATCTTTGTCAACATACGTATTATTTTCGCACATATAGTAAAATTGAATTCCGACAAAATTTAGATTTTCTTTGGAAAAAATCTTTCCTACAGATACGCCATTAGCTCCTCTCGGAATTATTTGTCTCCATTCCTGGCTTATCATTCTTGAAAGCCAGTATGGATCTTTTGAGAATTCAGCAAAGTCCTTTTGGTCTAAATCGACAGTTTTAGGAATATCCATAGGCACAACAGTTACAGGAATTCCCTCATGAATAATTGGAGTATTACTATCTCCAAAATTTAACTGATGCAATTCTTTTTCCATCTTCATTTACCCCCATTGTTTTTATTTATCGTCTAAAGTAATATTTTCATTAATTAGTAACAACACATAACTATATATATTTTATCTCCCACTTGGTGAGGTGTAAATAGAAAAGTTTATATAATGCAGAAGTTTAATCTAATTCATGAATGAACAGTTATTGGAAGAAATAGGGCTTACAAAAGGAGAGATCAAGGTATATCATACTCTCTTAAAAATTGGAGAGACAACAACAGGAAAAATAATAGATGAAGCACAGATCTCAAGCGGAAAAATATATGAAATTTTAGACAAGCTTATAAAAAAAGGATTAGTAAGCTACATCATAAAAGATAAAACAAAATATTTCAACGCTGCTTCTCCTAACAGAATTCTGGATTATCTGCATGAAAAAGAAAAATCATTGAAACAAAAAGAAGAAGCGTTTTTGAAAGAACTGCCTTCTTTATTAACAATCGAAAAATCAGGAAAAAAAGAGTATGAGACAAATCTTTTCAAGAGATTTAAAGGAATACAAACAGCAATATTTGAAGCATTGCAGGACATGACAAAAAAAGATGAAGTTCTTGCCATGGGCATTATTTCCTCTAAAAAGAAACAATACAATATTCTTTGGGAAAGATGGCATAAAGAAAGGATAGCAAAAAAGATTGTCTGCAAGGCAATATTCTCAGATAAAAATACAGATTATTTCAAAACTTTTAAGAAGATGAAATTTACAGAAATAAAAGTCCTGCAAGGAGTCACTCCATCAGCAATTGATATTATGAAAAACAAAGTTTTGATTTTTACTTATGGCGATGAGCCATCGTGTTTGTCTATAAAAAATCCAGAAATTGCACAATCATTCAAAACATTTTTTGAAACAATGTGGAAAATTGCAGAAAAATAAAACACCAAACCCATAAAGTTTATTAATCAAAATAAATTTCAATCAAAATAAAATGGAACAAACAAACCATAATCTAAATTATGAACACCTTGGATTGAAAGTAGGTCTAGAGATTCATCAGCAATTAGAAGGAAAGAAGCTGTTTTGTAATTGTCCGACTTTAATCAGGGAT
>CAZSEK010000002.1:0-14526 GCA_964605945.1 uncultured Methanosarcinales archaeon | reverse complement strand
GCAGAAAAAGAAATATTTTGTTTACGAAGCATACGACGATACTACTTGCCTAGTCGAGCTTGACTGCGAGCCTCCTCATGAAATAAACAAAGAGGCATTAAAAATTGTTTTGCAATTATCAAAAATGACAAATGCAGAAATAATAGACAAAATTCACGTAATGAGAAAAACAGTTGTAGATGGTTCAAACACTTCAGGATTCCAGAGAACAGCATTAATCGCAAGAAATGGGTTCATAGAGGTAAATAATAATAAAATCAGAATAGAATCATTATGTCTTGAGGAAGATGCAGCAAGAATAATAAAAAAAGAAAATGAATGCGACACATACAGATTAGATAGATTGGGTGTTCCATTAATAGAAATTGCAACAGGACCAGACATGAATACTCCAGAACTTGCAAAAGAAACAGCAGGTTTTATTGGAATGTTATTAAGAAGCACAGGAAAAGTCAAAAGAGGATTAGGAACAATAAGACAGGATGTAAATGTTTCAATCAAAGGTGGAACAAGAGTTGAGATTAAAGGCGTTCAAGATCTCAGACTTCTCGACGAAGTTGTAAAATTAGAAGTTCTAAGGCAAATGAATATGCTGAAATTAAGAGAAGAATTCAAAGCCAGAAAAATAACAGCAGATGATTTCAAAAATCAACCAAAAGATTATTCTGAAATATTTCAAAATACACAATGCAAGTTCATAAAAAAAGGATTAGATCAAAATTTAAAGATTTACGGAAAATATTATAAGAATTTTAAAGGATTTTTAGGTACAGACATTAATCCAAACAGAAGATTTGGCTCAGAATTAAGCGACAGAGCAAAGATGTTTGGATTGAATGGACTCATTCACAGCGACGAGAATATGGAAAAATATCAAATTACAGAAGAAGTAAAGTCAATTTACACTCAATTAAATTTAGAAACAGAAGATTCAATGATATTTATTTTAGGAACAGATGATAAATGCGAATTAGCATTCAAAAAAATAGATGAAACAATAGATTTCTTTATGATAGCAGGTTTGTCCAAAGAAGTTAGAAATGCAAAAGAAGACGGCACAAGTGTTTTTTTAAGACCAATGCCTGGTTCATCAAGAATGTATCCTGAAACAGATGTTCCTGAAATAATTCCAAATCTAAAAAACATAGAAATACCTGAATTAATAAAAGATAAAACAGAAAGATTCGAGAAACAATACTCACTGCCAAAGCAAGTTGCAAAAGAGCTTTTTTTAGAGGAGAAATTCGAGGAATACATTAAATATTATCCTAATATAAAGCCAATCACAATTGCAGAAGCATTAGTTTCAATGCCAAAAGAAATCAAAACAAGATATAATGTTGAGTTAAATGCTTCTGAAGAGCAATATGAACAAATTTTTGAAAAATTAAATGAAAATGAAATCACAAAAGAAGCTCTTTTCGAGATTTTAGTTGAATTAGCACAAGGAAAGAAACTTGATTTTTCTAAATATCAAACAAATGAAGATGAAGTTGCAGTATTCATAACAAAAACAATATCAGAAAAGCCAAATTTGAATGCAAATGCAATAATGGGCCTTGTCATGAAAGAATATCGAGGAAAATTCTCAGGTCAAAGAATACTTGAATTGATTAAGAAGTTTAAAGGAGAATAATTAGAGTATATTTTGTACGAATTGATATATTTCTGGAATGTAATTTATTGCAACACCCAATCCATAACTTATATATCCTTTATTAAGTCTGCCACAATAAAAAATATCTATTGTGGGAGGTATAAATGGAATGAATTCATTTTTTGTTGATTTTCCTAATGCACCTAATCCTGCTCCAAATGAAAAATTAAATGTGTGCAGCACCAATAATCCATTCGTTTTTTCCCAGTCTAGTTTCAAATATTTAATTATTTTTTCTAGTGTCATTTTGAATCTGATTTTTCATATCGCTCGCGTGCCTATTTTGTTTCTTCTAAGAGCTTATTCATTCTTTTCCATTTTTGATAAATTCCTTCACCTTCGCTTTTCATTCTTTTTTGTTGTTCTTTCGAACTGTTTCCAAAAAGACCCGATTCAGATAAACGAGACAAAATATAATATCCACTACTGCCCACAGTACTTCCTATTGCACAAATAGTAGCACATAAAAGTGGCTTTCCTATTAATGCTCCTCCAAGCAAACCATATCCGGTCCAGAGAATTCCTCCATACAAATATATCTCAGTTTCTATTCTGTTAGGTTTTAAAAATTTAAGACCATCTTGACATAAATCTTCCGAAAAGATTCTTTTTTCTAAATCAAGAGATTTTTCATAAACGGCTTTATTTAATTCTTTGAAGTTCATTTTTACCCCCAACTAAGAAATACTAATACTCTATTTAAATTTAAGTTGTTAGTTATAATAACAACATTTAAATATTCCTCAATCTTACCAAAAGTATGGACGAATATCTGGAAAAACTAAGGCGTGCAGGATTATCTGGGAATGAAGCAAAAGTCTATTTTGAATTATTGCGCAGAGGTTCTATTTCTGCAAATGAATTGGCGAAAAAATTAGGTATGGACAGAACGTTAGCTTATCAGGTCTTGAGTAATTTGATTGAAAAAGGATTAGTTAATTATGTCGTAAAAGAAAATAAAAAATTCTTTAAAGCATCTGAACCTGAAAACCTGCTTGATGAATTAAAAGAAAAAGAGAAATTCATCACTGATTTTATTCCGGAACTTAAAAAAATAGAAAAACTTGTAGAAACAGAACAGGCAGTTAATATTTATGAGGGTAAAAAAGGATTAAAGATATTATTTCAGGAAATAATAAAATCAAAAAATATCTGTATTTTTGGGGCAACAGGAAAAAGCTATTCTATTTTAAAATATGAAATACCCCACATAATAAAAGATGCGCAAAAATTAGGATTAAACGGCAGGATGATAACAAATAAAGAATTCAAAAATCATGAAATGACTAAATTAAAAGGCCTAAAAACAAAATATGTTAATAAAGCCAAAAGCCAGAACACCGCAACAACAATTTATAGTGGAAAAGTCGCAATTCATTCACTATCAGACAAACCTTTAATCATAATAATAAAAAACAAAGACATATACGAGACATACAAATCTTATTTTGAAATATTGTGGAAAACTGCAAAGAATTAAGAAGTTTAAAGGAGAATAAATTAATCGATTTATTTTCCGGAAAATCTTCGAAAAATCTATAGAAAACTATATAAAGAATGTTGTTTTAATATAATTATTGATAAGAGGTTTAAAATGAAAAAAACACAAAAAAATATTTTAGGAATATTAGCAATCATTTGTCTTGTTTTAGGTACAATCGGCATATTTCCAACATTAACAAATAAACTATATATTTTAGCAGGGATTTGTGTATTGCTTATTTTAGCAGGTCTAATATTATTGGCAGTAATTTTTGGTGATTAGTTTGAAGAAAAAAATTTCAGATCATATTAAAAAGAATTTGTTAGATTTGGAGTATAACAGATATTTACAATATTATAATACTACTTTAATCGTAGCATTTACTTACTTTGTTGGTTTAATAATTGCCGTATTAACTCAAAATATAAAGTATGGTGATTTTGTTTTAATTTTTGCAATTTTTTTAATCAGCATAATTATTCTTTCTTTAGCGACAATTTTTATATTTAATTTCAAATATAAACTTGAAAATATAGTGGCAGAAATAAAGAAATTAAATATTTAGGTTTAAGAAGTTTAAAGGAGAATAAATATTACTACCTTCTAGTGACTACAAAACCGAAACATTTATAAATACATTCTACCATAAGATATTATACTTGTTAAAATGGGGGTTAAATGAAATCAATTACAAAAGCAGCGTATTTGTTTTTAGCAACAACAGTCTTAGCTACTGCTATGCCCTCAACAAAATTAGTTGATACATCTAACAATATAAATAACAAACTAATAATTTCTCGAGCTGAAACAGAATTAGAACAAAAAGGAATAACTTCTGAACAAGCACAGGCACATTCTCTTCTTAGTGAAAGAGCGTACAATGCAGTAAGGCCTTCTCTCTATAATCAATCAAATAAAACATTAGAACTTGCACTAGAATTTGCAAAAGGAAGCAATAGATTTGATATTGAAGCATTAAAGAAAGAATATAGCAAACAAACTGCTCTTCTTATTCAATGTGATAAAAAAGGAGATTATAAACAAATAGAAAAACAACTCAAAGTAATACAAGATTTAGATCAAAAAATATCTGATTATTCAGGTCATGACGATGTATATAGCGAAGATGCATGGAAAATGTATTTAGGATTGCCTCAAACAAATAAAACTTTTTCAATATCAAAATATGCTCCTTCTAAATCAAAAGGAAACACTAAATATTATTATTCTCTTCCAAAAGAATTTGAAGATGAACTTTTATCAATAGTAAAAGAAAATAAAATTCCATTGAATAAAATTAATGAATTTTCTTTCAAAAATATTTATTCAGAAACAGAGTCAAGAGCAAGAGTTTTAGGAAATTTCAAGGTCGATAAAGGTCAAGATAAAAAAGGAACTTTTATTTCTTATTATGATAAATATGATTTATCTCCTAAAGTGCCTATCGTCGGTAAAATTGATTTAGAGGACGTTATTGGAAAACCATTTGAAATATATAATCGTATTTATTTTACTCCTAGCACAATGCAGAGAATATAATTTATATTAATTTCTTAACATCCTCAACAACATTCATAATATTTTTATTTTCTGTTTTTTGAGGAATACCTATTATTTTCACAGTTAATTTTCCAAGTTCTTGTTTTAATTTTAAGAAAAAACCTAAATCAAAATCATGCAATGAATAAATGTTGGATGCTTCCAAATTGCTGACATCAATCAATTGCACATTATTTATCCCAGAAACAGCGTCGAGTATTATGAAATCATCATTTTCAATAACTTTTGACAAATCATAGCAATTCTCAAATTCATATTTTTTGATTACTTCAACATCTTTTTTTAATTTCTCAGCAACTTTGAATGAAATATTATCTATTTCAAGAACAGGATTCCCGAAAACAAGGATTTTTTTCTTATGAATCATTTTACAATAACCAGAACAGCCAATATTATGAGCAAAATAGCAACCACAATATAGAACACAGTCATTCTTCCTAGATGTTTCATTATGTCATCTGTTGTAGGATTTGATGTTGGCATGATTTAATTAAAGCAAAGGTGTTTATAAAGATTATCTAGGAATCGTAAGATTTATATTCTTTCACTACTTTCTAAAACTATGGATGATGAACAAAGAATTCACGAACTTTCAGATAAACGAAAAGCAAAAGTTGCAGGGGATATGATAGGAACTACTGCTCTTAATCTAGAGAAAGCAACAAAACAACTTTCAAAAGAAATAGGTTTGGATTTAAGCAAATTTCCACCTTATTTAACTGCATTAAATGCGATAAGAGCATATGAACAAAAAGTTAAAACTTATGTTAATAAAAAGTAAATTATTATTCTAATATAAATACGAAACAGCAAAAAACTTATAAATCTACAGAATAATATTTTATCATGAATAACAGAGTTGTTGTTTTTGTATTTAAGGAAAGAGGAAGATTTCTTTTTGAGAAAAGATGGGATGATGAAGATAATTATGCAGGCCTGTGGGCATTCCCTATGGGCCACATAAGAAAGAAAGAATCAATAGAATCTGCATTAAGAAGAGAAATAAAAGAAGAGTTGGGGATAAAGTTTCATCCAGAAGATGATAAATTCTTATGCAAATTCAAGCAGATTGATCCAACCTCAAAAAAAGAATATCAATTTAATGTTTATATTTGCAGTGACCATAGAAAAATAAAAACAACATATGAAGAAGAGAAAATTGCGTGGTTTACACTTACGCAGGCTGAAAAGAAAACTCTTTCAAGACCTGCTAGAAAAATAATAAATATGCTGAAGAAAGTTAAAAGGTGAGGGAGATAAAATGGCAAAGAAAAAACAAAAAATAACAAAAAGAGAAGGAAAAACAAGAAAAGTAAGCTGGCTTTTGGTTTTGTTGATGTCTATTTTTTTTGGAAGTGTAGGTGTTGACAGGTTCATAATGGGTAAAATAGGAACAGGAATCTTGAAACTAATAACATTTGGTGGTTTTGGAGTTTGGTGGCTTATTGATTTGATATTAATAGCATCAAAATACAAATTCAAAAATATTGAATGGGTTGAATAAGTTCATTCAAAAATAAAATGGCAAAGAAGTAATTTTTTATTTTAATTTTTTCTTCATATCTAAATACATAGAAGCCCAGAGCATTGTGTTTTCTGAAGCATAAAACCATGATTGATAAGGATTGCCTTTGGCATCATAAACTTCTATAAATCCGCCGTGATGTTCAATCTCTTCTCTATACAGCTTAAGATATTCTTTTGCTTTCTTTTTATCGAATTTAGCAACAACATCGATATATGCCATTCCTAACATTGCCCAAATAGCATCTTTTTCCCAATCTTGAACAAAGAATTCATGCCAAAGGAATTTTGTTTTTCTTGATGTGTTTTTATCAGTATGTTCATACTTTAGAGGAAACGGTTTATCGAAATTATTTTTAATTAATTCATTAATGCAAGATTTCATTATTTTTTTATCTTCAATAACATCTAAAAAGAAGGGATAAATATTGCAGTGTCCACTCAGAACATTTTTATCTGGAGCATCTTTGAAATGTGTTCCTGTCCAATAATATTTAATTAAGTTTTTCTTTAAATTATATTTTTTCAATGTGTTTTTTAGAATTTTTTTGCCGATTAATTTATTTATCTTATCTATTTCGTTACATAAAGAGCACGCCATAATCATATCATAACATGACGCTTTTACAATAGAATAATCTCTCATGCCTGAAAAATGTTTTGCAGAAACAATCCCTTTTTCTTTATCAATCGCAATATCTTCGAATCTTTCAATTTCTCTGTTCAAAAAATCAGAATATTTCAAAATAAGGTCTTTTGCATCAGCAATCCTTAAACTTCTGAAAAAATATGCAATGCTGTCCGGACTATAAACATCCGGAAAATTGAACGGTTTTCCTTGAGGGTTTATTGCCACAGTTATTCCATTTTTATTGTTTCTATTTGAATAAATTTCAAGAGCATAATTTAATGTGTTTAAAACTTCTTTTTTGTATCCTAAATTAATTAAACTTTCAGCGCACCACCCAAAATCTCGTGCATAAAAAACAAGATAATTTGTTGCATTGTTGTTAATATTTGCGCTTACTTGAAAATATTTTCTTTGTTTATTATAACAATTATTGATTATTTTTCTGCATATCTGTTCATCTGTTCCGGTGTATGGATGCAAATATTTAGAGATGTTTCTTCTTCGTTTGAACATCCTCATCCCTTCTTTAATTATTGTTGGTGTAAGCATTTTACCTCATAAATTCGTCTTTTAATTCTTGTCTTATTTGAGCTATTATTTGTTTTGTTTTTTCCTTCTGGGTTATTAATATTGTTTTCCATCTCTCTTTTTCGAATTTAATAATTCCTTTATCTCTTTTATCAATTTCATAATAAATTATCTCATTTATTTTTTTAATTATTTTTGAATTGTTTTCTTTTTTGAATGTTTTTAGATTTTCATAATATTTATCTAAATTCTTGATGAATTTGATTATTTTATCAACACTTAATTTATCATGATGCTCACCATAGCCCAGTCTTTTTATGTGCAGTGCATTTATTATTTGCTCAAACTGGCCTTTTATAGGTACACACATTATTGGTTTGTGCAGTGAAACAGATTCGCTGACAAATGAAAATCCTCCATTTGCTATGCATGCTTTGCAGTTTCTAAAATCATCAAAGAATTGCGTTTCATTGAATTTTCTGAATGTTAGATTTTTCTCTTTTTTATTAATATTGAATCCATAAATAATGAATCTTTGATTTATTTTTTTCAGCATCTCAACAAGTTTGAAATTTGTTGATGATGTTTGATATACAAGAACATGATTTTTTCTTGATGTTTTTAGAGCCAATATGTTTTTTCTCAGTATCGGGGGGAATGCAAATGTCTTTTTATTTTTAACAGGAATATAAAAGAATGTTGTGATGAGATTGTAATCTATGTTTGGCGCAAGGGTATTTATTATTGCTTTTGCAGCATAATAATCTTTTTTGTATTTTTTTGGAACCCTATATTTGAAATTACTTACAGAATGAACATTATCAACACAAATAACAGGAATATGATAAAGCTGTGAGATATGCATCGAGAAATGCTCGAAGTCAGTTATTATCGCATCTGGTTTAAATTTTTCAATTGTTTTAGACATATAATTAACATTTTTTATCGTTCCTTTTAGAAGAAAGCGCGCATTGTGTTTTGTTGTTTCTTTTATATCCAATATGTTGTCTTTATATACAAATCCCATACCATAAATTTCATGAACATCGCTGAATCTTTTTTTAAGAACTTTATATCCTCTATGGCTTCCGATTAGAATTTTTATCTGGTGTTTTGGTTTGCCGTCTGTTTTTTGTTTTTTTAATTCAGATATAATTGCAGAACTTCTTGTCACATGCCCCATTCCATCTCCATTGATAGAGTAAAGTATTCGTGCCATGTTTATTTTTCTTTATTTTGTTTTTCAACAAATTCAAGGTCTTCTTCATATTTTTCCTTGAAGAATTTTCCGATGTTTATTCCATATATTAACAAAATAATCAGACCAACAATTGCTACAAAAATATCTTTAAATCTAATTAAGAATGCAAGAGCGACACCTGCGCTTGTTCCAAGTCCCATTACTGCAAATGCAGATATTTGGCTTGCTTCTAGCGCTCCTATTGACATAGGTATGGGGAAAAGACAGGCAATACCTACGAAAGAAATTATGACAAATAATGCAGCAAAATTAGCATTTACTCCAAGAAGTGTTGTTGCAAGTTTATATTCAAAAAACATTAAAACCCAGCTCAAGACAGAGATAAGAAGAGCATAAATAAAATGTTTTTTATCGTGTTTGTAGAACTGAATCATCATCAGCTCGACTTCTTCAATTTTCTTTTCTGTTTTTTTAATCCATTTGGCTTTTAATCTGTCTAATTTAAGAAGATGGAATATTTTCAGGAAGAAGTGCTGGCTTGTAAGCATTCTGTAGTAGAATAAAGTTATTATCGCTACAAAAGCAATTCCACCTATAAGAAGAAAATATTTTGTATTTTCAGGAAGAGCATAATTAAGTACAAGAAGAAAAACACCGAACATGAATAGTATTCCTGATGTGCTGACATCAATTATTTTGTCAATCATTATTGAAGTTAGGCCTTCTGTGAATTCAACACCATGTTTTTTCATCAGTGTTGCCTGTGTAGGTTCTCCTCCCACTCTTGGTCCTGGCGTCAGGAAATTTATTGATGTGCCGACTATTCTATATTTAACAAGACTCCAGAAAGGTATTTTAATTTTCCTTGAATCAATAACAACTTTCCATCTCCAGGTCAATACGATTTGTATAAGGAAAACTGCGACGATATATAATATTAAATATCTCCAGTCAAAATTTTTGAAAAATTGGAAAATATCTTTAAAAGAATATTGCTGTAAAATTATTCCCATACCAACAATACCTATTATTATTGAGATTATAATTATAAGATGTCTCCAATTAATTTTCATAGAGTAAGATTGTTATTTATCTATATTTAAAGCTTATGGATTTATGCTTATAAAAATATTATTTAATAAAAAAATTAGAACACGCAATCAAATTATATTGTTTCTATGTTAAATAGTTTTCTTGTTTTTATTCTCATGAAAACAAGATTGTTCCTTTTTTCAATTTGTTTATGAATATAGTTCCCTTCCTTCACACTTATATGGTTTTGTATTTCGTTACTACCATCTCTTATTGTTTTAATTATTTCCATAATTAAACACCCCCAACTATCTTTTGGGTAAGAGAGTATATAAACTTTTAGTGTATTTTGAAAGTGAATAATCAAATTAAGAACATAATATACACTTTTGTATACTGTTTCCGATAAATATTTAAATAATTCCACCTATCTTGGTGTATGGGGGTAAATTATGGGTATATTAGATGGCTCTGAATTTGACGAGCTTATGAAACTGCAGAGACAGATGGCTTCGTCTATTGTAAATGATTTCGAAGTAGATAACAAAATAAAAATTCTTAATATTATTGACGAGGTTGCAGGCAAGAAGAAAAAAGTCCAGACAGAAAAAGTCATTCAGGAAGCAGAAGCACAGGGAATGCTCGAGTCAGATGCAATAAGCATAATTGACAAGTTAAAAAAAGAAGGCATGGTCTTCGAACCCCAGCCAGGTTATCTGCAGAAGGATTAATGATCACATCAATATAGATATAATTTAATCAATACCCAAACAAACTTGATTGTTTAGAATTCTTCAATATATCATCAAAACTTTGTCCGTAAACAGACAATATCGTATCTGCGATTGGTTTTATTTGTTTGTCAATATAATGCTCGTAATCGAATTTATGTTTTATTTTCTGAACAGGCTCAGGACCATCTGATGTCATTACATATTCGATTAGATTTGAAGTCAGTTGCCCTGCATTTAATTTACGAGCAGCCTTGACATGAGGGGGCGTTGTTTTTGTATATTCACTGATTTCTTTTGTGATGTGTTTTCTATAGACAAGCAATGAATCATATTTTCCTGCACGAAGATCAGAAACAAATTTTTTAACAAAAGAATCAACATCTTCTTTATGAAATACCAATTCAAATAACGCCATTTGGAATTTCTTGCTTAAATCTGTCCAGTCGCCTCTTACAAATTCCATTCCTGTGAATTTGATTTCTTCTTTTCCAGACTCATCAACAAGCAGTCCGGCATATCTTTTCTTAGCGCCTTCTTCTGAACCCCGGACAGTTGGCATTAAAAACATTTTAAATAATTTTTCGAATTGTATTTCTAAATAATTTTCATGATGATATTCTTTTTGAATATATTTTCCATAAAAATCATTAATATGCTTTTCAATCTTTTTTCCGATTTTCTGCGAATCATTAATATTATCTGCACCTGTAACAACAAAAATACTATCAGTATCGCCATATATGACTTCATAGCCGAGTTCTTTGACTTTTTCTGCTGTTAATTTTATTATTTCCTGTCCTGTATATGTTATTGCATTTGAAACATCAAGATTAAAGAATCTGCACGAAGGATTTGCTATTGCGCCATAGAATGAATTCATAATAATTTTTATTGCATAACTTTTCTGCGCATCTTTTTTCCTTTTTGCTTCATCTCTTTTTTTCCAAAGATCTTTAATAATTTGAGGCATTATTCCTTCTTCATTTCTAAAGACTGCGCCATTTGCAGTTACAATATATTTTTTCTTGTCATATTTGGAATTTTCTATTCCTGCAGGCCTTTTGTCTTTCGGTATAAAAGAATACGGATCAACATTGAATGTGTTTATTATGCTGGGATACAGGCTTTTAAAGTCGCAGACAATAACATAATCATAGATGCCTGGTTTTGACTGCATTACAAATCCGCCTTTTCCAAGTTCTGATTTTTCTGAGAATTTGCCTGTATTCAGGGCAATTTTATTTTGTTTAGCGTGTCTTAAATAAATAGAATCAAGGCTTGCAACAGTTGCTTTAACTCTCTCAAGAGTCATTCCTGTGATTAATGTCCTGTCTATTGTCAGGGCAATTGCTCCTGTCTTGAAAAGTATTTTATAAACTAATTCAGAATCTTTCAGATTATAATCAACCAGCTTTTGCTGGTCGTGTTTGTAGTATTTTTCTATGTCTTCTCCTTTGTTTTCCCGGCCGATTAATTTTTTCTCTCCTAAAAATTCTTCTGCAGCAGTATCCAATCTGTAATTCTCAAGTTTAATATAGGATATTTTTAATAAAGGAATTCCATCTAAAACCATTCTGCCTGAGAAATCCGCAGAGGAATCTCTCATGAATTCATTATTTATTTTTAATTTACAGGGCCAGTCTGTTCGTCCTAATGTAAATGGAATTTTGTATTTGTCGAATTTTTCTTTTATTATTTTTAGGTCAAAATCAATCAAGTTCCATCCTACAATGATGTCTGGATCGATTTCAATAATTAATTCTTTGAATTTTTTTAATAATTCTTCCTCGCTGTTTAATGAGATTGCATTATGTAGTTCTTTTCCTATGTCTTTTTCATGACTAACAATCAAAACTTTTTTGTAAGAATCTTTTTTCCCATTTTTTTCAAGACCTTCTGTGTATAATGAGATGCAATAAATCTGCTTTGCCTTTGAATCTGTCTCAATATCAATAGAAAGAACTTTTAAATCAGGCTGATAATCATAACTTCCTGAGCTTATTTCAGGTTCTTCATAAATTCTGCTGACATAATTTCCTTTTTTATATTCTCCTTTCAATTCAAGGGTCCCTTTTATGTCCTTATCAATTAAAAATCTTTGATAGAATAAAATATCTGCTTCATAGCAATCAATGCTTAATTCTTCCTCTAAATATTTTCTCAATTTAGAAACATCTGCAGGAATATCGAGGATTAATTTTATGACTTTTTCATCATTGAAGTTTTTGAATTCTGTTTTTTCAACAACAACATCAAAATCTTTTAATGCTTTTTCCAGTTTTTCTTTTTTATGCTTGTTTTTCTCGTCTTTTGAATGCAATTCATCTTCTTTAATATAGAAATAAGGCCTAAATGAGTTTATTGCAAGAAAGCTTTCTCCATTTTCAAGTCTTCCAAATAGATAAATAAGTGCTTTTTTCTTCTTTTTATTTTTATCTGCCTCGTCATCAACAATCCTATAAGTAGGATAAACAACATATCCTTTGATAAACTCCTTTATAGATTTATCTGCAGAATCTTTAGTCATAATTTTTTAAAGAAGGTCTGATTTATATTTGTTTTGATTTGAGAAAAAAAAAGACAAAAAAGAAAATAAATATTCTCATAGCTTCTATTTCATTTGAAATCAATATATTTATATATCTTTTACTCTAAGAATATAATATTAACGTTAATAGAGGTAATAAAATGGAAGAAAACAAATCAATGTTCTACATTGTTGCAGTAGTTGCTATCGTGGCTGTTTGTGGAATAGTTTTTATGACTATAAGTATAAATATGGCTACAAACACAATCGTTTCAAGAGATTTAACAGAAAATGGCGCAGGATTGGCATATACACAAACAATACAACGTACTTTTTGTAATAACAATACTCCCTCTTTCTCTGTTTCACCCATAACGCAGGAAGGAGAAGCAGGTTCAACTCTGATTTACGATTTGAATATAAAAAATAATGATATTGGTTGTGCTCCTCGTTCATTTCTTATTACAGGACAATATCCACTCATTCCCCCAGTAGGAATGACGCTACAGGATTGTTATCAAAACCCCACCCCATGTATGATGGATATCCATTTTTATATATACAACGCAAGCCGTTATCCGGATGGAGATCGGAGGTCTAATTTTATATTAGACCCTCAAGAAAATCCCATTGTAAAAATGACGATTACATCTAATAATACATGGCCTGCTGGAAACTATTCACTGCAAGTTCAATTAAATTACGGTATTCCGGGAGAAGAAGTTTGGTTGGATTATTATCTCGCAAGATGGTTTACTGATGAGATAATTTGTACCAGTCCAAACTGCCCCACTCAACCACCTTGCCCTATTAATTGCACATGTGAAGGTGGGATTATAACTTGTCCTATTTGTGAATTTCCCTGCATTATAAGCGGAGAAACTTGTTCGTGTCCTATAGAGCCATCAAGACCTCTCCCAATGAGGCAAGTGGCTAGATAAAAATATAGATAAAACAAAAACATAATTCAAAAAATAAAAAGATTAACTGCAATCTGTAGGGCAATTACATTTATTTTCGCCTGAATCACAAATATTATTTCCGCAGTCAGAACAAATTCTTGCACTGATAACTGTGGCACCACATTCTGGAGTTCCATTAACTGATCCGTAAATTAAGAGTTCATCTAAATCCGGGCAGCATGCTGGATCTCCAGGCATTTTGCCTTTTCCTTGTGCAATACATATTGTTATATTGCAATCTTTAACGCAGTTACATTTATTTTCCCATGTTTCGCAAACAGCATTTCCGCAGTCAGAACAAGTATGTGCTCCATTTGATGTCGCAAGACAGGTTTCAATATCTACAACACCTATTAATTTTGTCAAACCGTCACAGCAATTATCTGAAGGAAAACCCATACCTACTACCTCTCCTGCATTTGCACAATTTGATGTGTTTTCGTTTAATGACGAAACAGGTTCAATGAGTTGGTTAGTTTCGTTTTGTTGAATGATTTGATTTTGAGTTGAACAGCCAACTAAAAATAATGTTAAAACAAAAAAAATAATTATTGTTGCGATTGTTAGTTTTTTATTTATTTGTTCCATAAAGTTAGAAAAGATGAATCCATATATAAATATTCTTATAGCTTCGGCTCTTATGAAACCCTCATTATTTTGATGAATATCAAAATAATTTCTTTTCCA
>CAZSEK010000001.1:54221-59651 GCA_964605945.1 uncultured Methanosarcinales archaeon | reverse complement strand
AAATAGCTTATTTTTCTAAATTGACTAAAGCCAACTAATTTCCGCGCAAAGTCGAATTATTAATAACCTTTATAAATAAATAAACACAAAATATGTTATGAAGTTGTCTGAAATATTTAAGCCGTCTTTTTTAAGAGTCTCTGTTGCTATTTTGCTTTCGTTTTTCTTATTTCCGCTTCTTTTTCATCAATTTCAAAAAATATCTGTAGATGGTATTGCCCTATTAATGGCGATATTAATATCGTATTTTGCCAGTTGTTTGATATTGTGGCCTATTTATTTAAACTTATCTTCAAAAAATTCTTGGTTAGAGAAAAATAAAAAAGAATTTCAAAAAAATCCGGGCAAGAAATATTTGTTTATTTTAAAAAAAACTTGGTTAATAACTACGGGGGCATTAATAATTTTTCTTGTTTTTTTGTTCATCTTAATGCCATTCATGCCTTTTAGTACTGATAAAATGTCTTTTGAACTAAAAATGTTAGTAACTATGATGATACTAGTTATATATTTTATTATAACCTATTTATTATATTTGATTAAACAATACAGAACATATTTTTTAGTTTTCACACTTTTAATACTCCCCTTGCTTTGTTTAGAGTTTTTTGGTGGTTGTTGGAAGGTTTGGGAAGGTTGGGGAACTTTGTGTCATCCAGTTTCAATTTTAATTTCTTTTCTGATTTTCATGGTTTTATCTATTTTGATAAATCCTTTTTATCTTTTATTAAAGAACTTGGATGAAATAAATAATAAAAATTAAAACTTCTTAAATTGTCCTGCGATATCAATTAAGTCAACATGACCTAAAAATAATGATCTGCAGCAGTATCTTTCTAATCCTAATTCATCCATGACTTTCTTAGAATCCTCGCCTTTATTGATTTTTTCATTGTATTTTTCCCATAGGTGTGCTACAGGTTTTCCGCATGAAAAGCATCTTATTGGTATTATCATTTTTGTCCTCGTTATTGCCGTGACATTTTTGCCACAGCCTTTCGCTCATTTGATTGTTATTTGGATACGCAAATTTCCCAGAGGGAAATCGGAACGAAGTGAGGATTACTATTGCAATTCCACAGAGTGGATTGGGAATGAAATGACCAAGTCCTTTGCGTATTGCGGTGTTATTTGAATATCCCCCACTTAGGGCGATGGCAAAAATATTTGCTCACCTTATTATTCCTCATCTGTACGATGTTTGCGTTTTTGATCTTGCCTTGCCGTGATGGTTTGGTTTGCCTGCTTCTTTTACTCTTATGTCTGCAACAAGTAGCTGCCTGTCATATTCTAAAAATAATTCTTTTAATTTTGGTGAATATGTAACTAATGCTCTTGCTATGGACAATCTTACTGCGTCTGCCTGGTTTATAATGCCTCCACCTTTGACAATAACTTCGATGTCAACTTTTTTTGCAAGATCTCCAGCTAACATTAAAGGTTCAATCATTTTTTGTCTTGCCATATCAGGTTGGATTATTTTTAATGCAGTTTTATTGATTGTTACTTTTCCTGTTCCTTCTTTAAGGACAGCTCTTGAAATTGATTTTTTTCTTCTTCCGCTTGTAATGATGTTTTTCATTTTAGACTCCTAGATTAAAATTTCGCACCCATTTGTTTGCACAATTCTGAAACTTTCATGTATTTCATATTAGGTACTTTTTTTATTTTTGCGTTTTCAATTGTGATTGTGTTGTTTTTTAATTCATCAGGTGTGCCAATATAACAAAGCACTCTTTTGTATGCAGCTATTCCTCTTGCTATTTTATGAGGAAGCATGCCTCTGATTACTCTTCTTACATATCTGTCAGGCATTCTGAAATAAAAAGGTCCTTTTGACCATGTTCCCTGAACTCTTCTTCTATGTGATTCTTTTAATAGGAATTCCCTGTCTCCAGTTACATACATTTGTTCTGAGTTTATTATTCTTACCTCTTCCCCTAATAATGCTTTCTTTGCTGCAAATGTTGCAACTCTTCCAACAATTAGATTTTTTCCGTCTATGATTATCATTTTATTTACCCTATTATTTTTAAGTTATTTCCCTTAGGATATTTTTTCATTGCATCTTCTATTGTCATAATAGTTCCTTTTTTAGAGATTTTTTCAACAGCATCTCTTGAAAAGCTATGTGCAATGATTGTTATTTTTTTGTTAAGTTCTCCACCAGCCAATACTTTGCCAGGGACAATTATAGTGTCATTTTCATTTCCGTATTTTTCAATCTTTGTTAGATTTACGATTCTGTGCATTCTTGTAGGTTTTTCTAATTCTAAAGCGATTCTCTTCCATATACCTGTTTTTTGATCTATAGATAATGTCTTAAGATTAGCTACAAGTGTTTTCAATTGTGTATTTTTGTGTTCTAATGTCATTTTACTTTCTCCTGAAAAATTAATTATAACTGCGAGGGAGAGGTCGAGTCACTTCGCTGTGCTTCGTTCGTGACCTCTCCTCATAGTAATCTTGATGCGAGGGAGAGGATTCGAACCCCTGAACTCACTAAGAGGCCAGCTCCTTAGGCTGGTACGTTTGGCCACTTCGCTACCCTCGCAATGAGAGCGGCATGTTTACATTTGATTATTCGAGAGTTTTAACAAGCTCTGTGAATTCTTCAAGTTGTTTATCGTAAACGTCAATGGCTTTAGTGACAATTTCCTTAGCTGTAAGTTGTCCCCATGATTCAACTGTGAATATAAATTCGTCTTTGTCTGGATCAGGCATTCTGTAAAAAATAAGTCCGGGGCACCATTTTGAATGGTCTCTTCCTTTTCCTAATACTGCAGTTGCCTCTAATTCTAATTCTTGTCCTTCAAGCAGTTTAACAATAGGTGCATCTCCATAGACTGGTTTTATTGCAGGATCTTTTGTTTTTATGTCTGATGCATAGACTGTATTTGGACCTTTCGCCTTTAATGTTAATTTGACTGTGCATGAAGCGCATCCTGCACCTTTGCATTTGCATTCACTCATTAAGTCATATGATTTTAAATCAGTTGATAATGGCAACAATCCTAATCTGTGAGCAATCAATTCATCATATAATATCGAATCATTTTTTCTGAATTCAACATCTTCGATTGCCATAACAGGAACTTCAAATCCCATAATTCTTCTGAGTGTATTTGCATAAGCAGTATCTACTCCTGATAATGAGAATGTTAATTTATTCTTTTTTTCATCAAAGTCTAATTGCTTAAATTCCATTTTATCCTCAAATAATTGTTTATACTCTTCTGCCTCTTTTACCGCCTTTTTTTCTGCAAGTGTCATGCGGCAAAGGTGTAACGTCTTCAATTGAGCCGATTCTTAATCCTGCCCTTGATAATGCTCTTACTGCTGCCTGTGCTCCTGGTCCCGGGCTGTTTGGTCCGTTATGTCCTCCAGGTGCTCTTATTTTAACATGAATTCCATTTACTCCTTTTTCTAATACCTGCTCTGCTGCATTTTTAGCTGCCATGATTGCTGCAGTAGGTGAAGATTCTAATCTGTGTGATTTTACAACTTGTCCACCGGATGTTCTTGCTAATGTTTCTGTACCTGTAATGTCTGTTATGTGGATTATTGTGTTGTTATATGATGAATATATATAGCATATTCCCCAATTTGTGTTATCTTCTCTGTTTGCCATTTTTACCTTTTAGTTTTATATTTGATTTTATTTATTATTTTCTTTTTTGTCTGGATCTTGATTGAGGTTTTCTTTCTACCTTGATCTCTTCTTTTACAGGTTTGTTTTTTGCTTCCTGAGCTTTTGTTCTTTCAGGATGATCTGCACTGTAGAAAGGAGATTTTGGTGAAATCTCAATTTGACTTTCTTCAGATATTCTGACTAAATATGATGGGCTTGTTAATATTTTATTATTTAATAATATGTGTCTGTGTATTATAAGTTGTCTTGCCTGTCTCATTGAAGTAGTTAAGCCTTTCTTAAAGACAATTGTTTGCAATCTTCTGTTAAGAATATCTTTTAAAGTTACGCCAAGAATGACGTCAGAAGAATCTCCTTTTTGTATAAGGCCGTAAGATTCTAATTTCTTTATCATGTTTTCTTTTTCAAACAATGCCTGTTTTGTTGTCAATGTTGACAATTTTTTCGTCTGATTTTTATTTGATTCTAATTCTGCAATTGCTTTCCATAATTCTGTTTTTCGTGGAATTCCATAGTCTTTGCATATTTTATTTTCCTCTTCGATTCTGGATATTCTCCAAGGATGCGCAGGTTTTGAATATTTTTTTCTGATTTTTTTAATGTCTCCCATTTTAAGTTACCTTTTGTGATTGATTTTTATTGTTCACTTTTTAGGTGCTGGTTTCTTTTTGATAACTCCTAAAGAAACCTTTCCTTTGTTCTTTCTGAAATTGGATTTTGTTCTTTGTCCTCTTACAGGCTGTCCAATCATATGCCTTAATCCTTTGTATGATTTGACTTTCTTCATTCTTTTTAAATCATTATCTTTTGTAAGGTCAAGATCAGTAGTTATAAGATGCATATTCTGTCCTGTTTCGTAGTCTTTTCTTCTGTTAAGCATCCATTCAGGACATTTGTATTTTGCAGGATTTCTTATGACGTCTTCAAGTTTTTTAACATCTTCTTCTGTTAATTTTCCTGCTAATTTATTTTGGTCTACTTTTGCTGAATAGCAAATGAAGTTTGCAAGCATGAATTTAACTCCTTTGATTTTTTGAAGAGCCATAAATAATTTTTTCTCTCCTTTCAGGTCTGTATTTACAACTCTGATTATGTGTTTGAAATCCTTATCTTCATGAAAGCTTTTCTTTGCTTCTGGTTTTACATAAGGCTTTCCTTGTGGTTTTGCTTGTTTTGGTTTTTCTTCTGCCATTTTAGTCTCGTTTATTTTGATTTTTAATAATAATTTTGTATTATTTAACCCTTATGAATAGATTATAGAGAGAATTTGATTTAGATTTGTTAATCCTAAATTCGCCCTCTATGACTCGGATTATTACTATTGGGAATAAATGTTTATTTATAAATGTTTGGGTTCGTCCAAACATTTTGGAACGTCAGTGAGAAAATCTTTCGGGAGACCTGAAAGATTCGAACATAGTGAGAATTGTTTGGGTTCTTAATTAATTACTGATAGTCCTATTAACTCATCTTTAACAGCATACGTGTTTTTAGTATCTATATATGCCATGACTCTTTTGCCAATAAGAAGTTTGATTTTTTGTTTTAATTCATTTATATCGGGAAGTATTAATATTTTGGCTTTTTTAAGATTGCCGCATGCTTTGATCCCATTTTTGCTGCAATATGCACCCAACTCTTTCATTATGTTATAAGCATCCATATCTTTATACATTATAACATATGATTCATTATATGTATTGTCTTTTACATCCAGAATTAATTCAAACGGAGACTTTTCTTGTCCGATTTCTGCACCCATTATATCTGCAGTTATT
>CAZSEK010000001.1:0-54211 GCA_964605945.1 uncultured Methanosarcinales archaeon | reverse complement strand
TTTTTTCAATAGATTTATCTTTTTTTAAAAGTCTTTCTGTATATTTAGTTATATCTTCAGGGTCATATCTTGAACTAAAATGTAGTTTAAGTTTAGATTTAATACTAGATGAATTAACAATGGTTTCAATGGTTTTTCCTTTTCTCATGATTTAAGAACCATCAGAGCATATTTAAATCTTTCTTTTTTTAATTCAAAAGTAGTTAAAATTTGTTTTTAAAATTAGAATAATAAAAATGGAGCGGCCGGTGAGACTTTCAAATCCTGAGGAATTTGTTGTATCCCTCTGGGATATTTGAACTCACCCTAAAGGATGTCTGCTTAAAAAGCCACAGTCCTCTATGCTACCTGGCTACATCACGGCCGCCACACATACATTGAATAGAAAAATAAGGGCATTTAAAAAGATTTAGATTATTTTTAAATTTAAAAGCACCAGGTTTTATAATTTTATTTTTTATTTCCTTTCTCTCTAATATGATGCCTATAATATCCAATAATATGGCTAATTAGGAATGATGTTTCTGCAATAACCCCCATAGGCGAGAATATGATTGCATTATATATTGCTGCTATTGCTGTTCCTAGCATCATTATTTTTCTCATGCGTTTATCATTCTTTTGAAAGTTACCGATAACAAATATATTAACCCCCACATATATAATTAAATCATAAGGTGATTTATATGTAAAAAATAAAGCTATGCTATTCAATAATATAAATAAATACAAGAATTTTTTGTTAGTCGTAAAATAGCATGTAATGAATCTTAAAACAGAAATACTTACTATTACTCCTGCAGCAATTTTGTTTAATAAGAAATAATGCGCGCTGATAAGACTAGCCGAAATTATCAGACATAGAAATAAATATTCGCGTTTTTTGAACTGCATACTTAAAAAGTCGAAGAACATTGCAATAAACATTGCTATTTGTGATATTATAAAAATTAGACCAAATTCCATAAAAATATGCTGGGCCACTTGTTTATTAATTTTACTAAATTTTTATTTCTTTTTTGAATTTATTGGTAATCTTTATATTTGGGTGTTATTTTATCTCTTCATGGACAACCACAATCTAGACAAGACAGGACAACATTATATGATTGATAAAGAGTTAATTAAATTCATGGTAAAATCATCTGAATTGACGAATAAGGATGTTGTTCTTGAAATAGGCTATGGCAAAAGTATTTTAACAAAAGCACTTGCAAAACACTGTGCAGTTATCGGTATAGATATAGATGATAGAGAGATTAATCTTGATCCTCAAAATAAATATCGTTATTTAAAATTAATTCACGGGAATGTTCTTGATGAATTTGAAACTATAAAACAAGAATACAAATTTAATAAAATTATTTCAAACATTCCATATAACATTTCAGAACCTTTATTCAGAAAACTATTCAAGATAGATTTTGATTTATGCGTCCTGACGATAGGGAAGGATTTTGCTTATCTTTTGACAGATGAAAAACAAAAATCAAAAAATAGAACAGGAATAATTGCAAATGAATTGTATGAAATAAAGCTTCTAAAAACAGTCAAACCACATTCATTCTTCCCTCATCCGAGAGTTGACAGCGCGGTTATTTCTCTCAAACCAAAAAAAACAGATTCAATCTACAAAGAAATAATATTTCTTGACGATAAAAAACTTAAGAATGCGCTGATTTCGATAATTAAAAACAAAACAAAGAACGAATTAAAAAAATTTATGGGGGATAAAGAATTATTCGCCAAAAAGTTATTTGAATTGGATAATAAGGAATTCTCTGAATTAGATTATTTTCTGAAAAAAGTCCCTCTGTGAGCAAACTTTATAAAATCAGTTATCTTAATATATTTATGCTCTATATCCGAATGGATGATGAGATTGAATATCCGACCTTAGAAGAAGTAGCTTTTTTCTCAAAAAACAGAAGATATTTGGATAAATTGGTAAATGATGTAATTAATAATTCACATCCTTCACCTAATATGATTGAGAGTGTTCTATCAACACTTATATGTCTTTCAAAAATAATTTCTATCGAGAAACAATACAAAAGATTATCTGATTTTTATGCAAAGATGAATGAAGAAAGGGCAGGAGTCTTTGACGGACTTTATGCAGATTGTCTGCCAGATTATAGACTTTAACTTGAATAGAGATATTTATTTCATCCTCAATAATTATTTACTTCTTCATCTTCAATAATTCTTTTGTTTTTTCAGCAAAATGCTTTGCTTCATCTTCTGTGTTGTACAGATAGAATGATGCTCTTGCACTTCCGTTCATATTGTGTGCGTTAAACCATGAATGCACGCAATGAGCGCCTGACCTTATCATGATGTTGTTTGTCTCGTCTAAAAGCAATGCAATTTCATGGAAATCCATTTTGTTTTTTGCATTAAAACTGAATATTCCTGATCTTAATTTAGGGTCTTGCGGTCCTATTATATTTACATGATCTTTAAGCCCATTTGTTGCAATCTTGTTTAGTTTTATTTCATGCTCCTCTATATCATCTATGTATTTTCCCAGATATTTTACAGCTTCTCCTAAACCGATGAAATTTGCATAATTTTGCAGGCCTGCTTCAAATTTTTCAGGGATATCTTCATATTCGATTGTTGTATATGTTGTGTCTTTTACTGTGTCACCTCCTGTCATGAACGGAGCTAATTTTTTTAACAGCTCTGCTTTTCCATACAGAATTCCTGTTCCTGTAGGTCCAAGCATTTTATGTCCTGAGAATGCAATAAAATCTGCATTTAATTTTTTAACATCAATTTTTTTATGAGGAACAGATTGCGCAGCATCCAGTAAAACTAATGCTTCATTTTCATGCGCAATTTTTATTATTTCTTTTGCAGGGATGCTTGTTCCGTCCATGTTGCTTGTATGGACCATAGATACAAGAATATTTTCACAATTCTGCTGCTTAAGTATTGATTCAAATTCTTCTAAATTAAATCCATTGTCTGTTGAAATTATATTGTGTTTAACTTGTTTTTCTTTTGCTAATTGCAACCATGGAACTAAGTTAGAATTATGTTCTTTTCCTGTCGAGATAATTATGTCGTTTTTCTGGAATGGAAATGATTTTGCAACAAGGTTTATTCCTTCTGTTGTATTTTTTGTAAATATGATTTCATGCTCTGAGCCTGCATTGATGAATTTTTTAATTTCTTTTCTTGCATTGTTGTATTCTTCTGTTGCTTTTTTTCCTAGCTTGTGATGGCTTCTGCCTGCGCATGCAGGATATTCTTTGTAATATTCATTCATCTTATTTATGACTTGCTTTGGTTTTAATGACATGCACGCATTGTCTAAATAAATAATTGGTCTGTTATTTATTCGTTTATGCAGAATTTCAAAATCCTCTCTTAACTTAGTTATGTTCATAAGTTAGTTAGAATTGATGTATTTAAAATGTTTATGAAAATAAGAATTATTTTTTAACCTACGACATTATGTGTCAGCTATTAAGAATTTGGCTGTTTTCTTTATAACTCTAAAATTTCCATCCTTCTGCTCGGAATAATTCAACCACATCTATTGCTTCTATTGATTTTTTATTGCAGACAAAAGGTATTCTGACCCTATTTTCTCTAAGTTTTTCTTCTGTTACAACAATTCTTTTAATAGTAAATAGTGTTTGTTGTGAACTTAAGGATAATTCAATAGCGAGAGCTATAACCCAAGGATCAGCATCAAACTTTCGTTCAGTATCAATCAATGCAGGAAAATCTTTCAATATTTCTTGTACTATTTCAATTTGCTTTTGTGTTGGCTCTTTGAACATCTTCTTTTGATTTTTTGCCCATTTGCTAAGCACATCATCATTTTGTTTTATTTCACTTAAAACTTCTCTTGGTGCTATGAGCCGATTATTATCTACTAAAAACTTAAGTTTCTCCCAGATACTTGGAAATACATCGATTGGGTTATTTCTATTTAACTTCACTAAAGAAGAAGTATCTATGATGTAAACGTTATCAGTCATTTTTTCGCCTTCGAAAGTACCTTGTCAAAACTCTTTGATTTTATAGATAGATAATTTAATGCGTCTGTATATGTTATATGCTCTCTATCATAGTTATTGGCGACTAGAGAAACAAATTTATTTCCAACTTCAGAAAGACATCTTATTTCAGAAGGTATTCCTCCACCAGTTCCTTTTTCAACTTCTTTTTTAGGTTTGATTTCTTCTTTTTTGAACCTCGCCAATATAGCTTCATAATCTGTTCTTTCAATATATTTTAATTTAAGCATATTTAGGAGAAGCATAGCTTTACTAACTTTATATCTATTGGATAAATATCTGAGAGTTTCTTTTTGTGTAAGATTTAATTTATTTATTTCAAAAGCGGATTTTGCTAAGCCTTTAGGTAGCAAGAATGCTGATGCAAATTCATTACACCACTTCTCTACATCATCTTTAAATGTATGAGTTGCATCTGGCAAATCAATTACTGATTCTCCTAGAAGGATGTGTGCAAATTCATGCATCAATGAGAATATTCTTGCTTCAATATTGTCTTTTGTGTTTACTACAATTATATTTGGTGATTCATCTACAAAGACAAATCCTCGCGCATCTTCAACAGGCATTGAAAATTGGAATAAATAAATATTCTTATCTTCAAGAATATCTCTTAAATAGTTAAATAACTCATAAGGTGTTTTGAATTTTCTTTGTTTTTCTTCAGTTAAATTGAATTTCTCTCTAAATTTAGACGCAATTATTTCTGCATTGTCTGAAATTTTGATTTTTTCTATTTTCGATTTTGTTTCATAATCAACATTTCTGGATAGTTCCTTACTTAACTCTTGCAATCTTCTTGCATGTCTCATTATAAAAATAGTTTTTTTGTCAAATTTATTTGTTTTATCAGGAAGCATCCTGTAATCTTTTGGTTTTGGTTTTTCTGCCAAAGGTTTTGATAATAGAAATGATGCAACAGGTCTTTTAAATATAATAGCTAATTCTTCCAATTGTCTAAAAGATGGCTTCTTCTCTCCTAATTTCATATTTTTAATATTCTGAGTGCTTGTTTTTAGACGCTTCGATATCTCTTCCTCTGTCCATCCTGAACTTTCAATCAGCCATTTCAAGACAGATGGTTCAACATTTACAGCAATTGGTTTTGTTCTGGTCATTTTAAACTCTCCTTAAACTCTTCTACACTTATTGCTTTTCCTTTAAGCGAGTTTACTTTATTTTTTAACTGACTATCTTCTGTTACTAAAATTAGATTATTTTTAATTGCAGTTTCTCCAATTAATGCATCTTCGTTATGTTCCGAATTTTCTTTTCTTATTTCTTCAAGTGTTTTTGTATCTCCTAATCTAGCTTCACCCAATCTTGATTTACCTAAAATATATGATTCGGTAGGAATAACTATCGGGGATAATTTAGTCATGAATAAGAGTAATCTTGCTCTTTTATCTTCGTTAGGACATTCATTAATTTCATCTATTTGAACATGGGTTATATAAAATTCAAAATCTTCTTTTTTTTCAGAAAGCAAATTAATATTTAAGCTCCCATCTGCAATTAAATCATAAATATTGCTGTCAAAAATTACTTTTATTTTATCTTTTTTCTCAACAACTTTTTCTCCTTCAGTAAAATAATCTCTTTTTCCTAAAACTACTTCCATTCCCTTCGGTAACAACTCAATAGTCGAGTCTGAAATTTTTGAATCATTAATAAATAACCCTAATTTATAGCGTAGATACTCCTTTCCTTGAAGATATCTTAATAATTCTTTTAGTTCGTCTCCTTTTATCTTACTTTTCTCCTCAAATTCAGGAAGTGAAATCTCTTTTCCAATTTCATCTAACATAATTAACAATTCTGTACCATAAATCAATGTTTCAGATTTCATTTCAAACTCTCTTCAATAATCTTCTGTTCTTCTTTAGTTATTGAGTATAATTCATAGACGAGTTGGTCTATCTCGTAATCTGTTGCCTTTATTTCTTCCTCTAATTTCGCAGTTTCTGCTGTTTTTTTACCATTGAAAGAATTTAATTGTTTGTTTAAAGAAAGCATTTTATCGACTAATTTTATAAGAGGTTTTTGCTGTAATTCTGTAGTTATTTTTATAGGAATTTCGACTATTTGCGTACCTCTTAAATCCAGATATCCTCCTCCAACATGTGTACTTCCGAAATTTAACTTATAATAAAAATCAATCAGTTTGGAATTCAAAATTCCTGTTACTAATTTAAGATTAACCTTTACATTTTCTTTGGGGATAAGAAAATATATTCTATCCATTATAAAATTACAGCCCTCATCTAATGATGCTTTTAGACTCAAAACAGTACGTGGCATCAATATCTTCTCTGAATTGAAAATCTTTTTTTGAAGATTAGATGTGATAAAATTATTTTTAGATATTTTTATAGAGTATCTGCCTACATCTCTTGACATTATGCAAGGCACGGAATTTTCTGTTCTTTTTTCAATAATTTTTATTTTATTTTTTGGCGAACCTCTTTGACAAAGAAACAACTCTTTTAATTTTTTGCTTCCTTGTTCGATATTTTTAGTTATCTCGTTTCTCGTGCCGCCTTTATTTTCTATAAGTTTATTGTCTTTTTCTTCGCTAAACTTAGATTGTTTTATTTTAATTATTTGCTTATTAGAGGATAATTTGTTTAAGTCTTCTATTTTGTGAAAGGAGATGATATTATTATCTCTTTGTGTTTTATTATTGATTTTTTGAAAAATAGCAATAACTGGATAAGTAGAAGCGTCTTTGAATATTTTTAAATTAGAAACATCAATCAAAGAAATAATTTTACAATTTTTAAGAATGAGCTCTCTTAATTTTTCACCATAATCACTAGCCATAAATTTATTAGATGTGATAAAACCGAGATATCCTTCATTTTTTAATAATTTTATGCCTCTCTCAAAAAACAAAACTAAAATATCATATTGTTTATGTGCTCCGACATAATTTTGATTAAAAAAAGACTTATCGGTTTTCGACAACTCCGTATTTCTAATGTAAGGTGGATTCCCAATAACAACATCAAAGCTTCCTTCTTCAAATTCATCAGTCCATTTGAACGCATCTAGACCAGCAATAGAAGAATCATCAATTAAAGAGTTTCCGTGTCTTACGTGTTTATCTAATTCATCAGGTAATTTTCTATTTTTTTCAGCAGCTTTTAACAATAAATTCAATTTAGTTATTTCAACTGCTTTATTATCCAAATCAACGCCATAAATATTATTCTTTAATATTTCTGTTTTTATAGAATAAGCTCCTTGAGAATCTAGTCTGTGCTGTTTCACAGAATCAGTATTAGTTAACGCATCATTCATATAATCAAATGCTTTAATCAAAAATGAGCCAGAACCACAAGCAGGATCTAATATCTTTATATTCTTCATATCTTTTCTTTCTTTAATAAGCTCTCCAACAGTATTTTTTACAATATAATCAACAATATATGTTGGAGTATAGTAAATTCCCTGCTCTTTTCTGTGCGCCTGCCCTTCTTTTAATTTTGATTTTCCAGATTTTGTCTGTGCTAAAATTATTCCTAAATATTGCTCATAGACTTGACCTAAAACATCTGCGTCAATCCAATCAAAATCATAAATATATGTGCCGTCTTTTGATTGATAAAGATGCGACAATAATTTTTTTATTATTGTGCCATCAATTTTTATTATATCGCAGTCATTATCTTTTGCAATTGCAAACAATCCACTGTTATAAACATCGTCGTATTTTTGGAATATATCTTTTAATCGTCCATAAACTCTATTATCAGGCAGTCTGTTTAATTCTTCTAACATAATATTATCAGGATTGATTCCTGTATCTTCGCATCTTCTTATAAAAATTAATCTATCAATAATTCTTTGTACAATTTCATCTTTTTCATTGGAAGCGTATTTTTCAGAATAATTTTTTTCTATGTCGTTAGCAATCAATTTTCTAACATTCATTAAGTCATCAAGCAATGTTTTATCAATAGAAACTCTCCTCTTTAATCTGCCTTCAGATTCTGCTTTTTTCAAAATTAAATTCTCTTCAAAACTTTGTTTTGATAAAAACAATAAATCGTTTAAATTAGTCAAATAATTTTCTGGCTCTGTAAAAACTCTAAATTTATTATTTAACGCATCTTCCTGCTCTACACAAAATATATTCAATCTTTCAAAATTCGTTGAAATTGCAAAAGGAATTCTTTTTGATAAAGCATAAGAAATAACCTGTATATTGGCTTCTTTCTCTAAAGGTATGCCGACTTTTTTAACTTCTAAAACAAAAACAATTCTCTCATTTATTTTAAAAATATAATCTGCTCTGCCCTGTTTTTGTCCTCTATGAATTTGCTCTTGTTTTGTCCAGTCTTTTTCATTCCATCCAAGAGCTTTAAATAAAGGTTCAACCAATCTTGTTTCAGTATTGGCTTCAGAATGTTCTTTATGAAATTTATAATTTTCCCTGAAATCATCAATAACCTTCTTAATTTCAGATTTTATGTGCTCTTCGTTATGTTCCATTTCACCCACCAAATTAGTTTCTGATATGGATATATTTAAAGGTTGTGATGTTACAGAATTTGCGTCTATGCTGTTCAAGAATCTTTTTTACCAGAATTGCCACCAAGGAATATTAAGTTCTTTCCTGATTGCTTTATCGAATTCTGAGAAATCCTCTGCTCCTTTTATTACTTGGTTGTTTATAAAGAATGTTGGAGTTACAGTGATTCCTGATGCAAGACCATCGTCATAATTCTGTGAAACAACTGTTTTGTATTTTTCAGAATCTAAACATGATTTGAATGTATTTTTATCTAAGTTTAATTCAATAGCATATCCAATCAAATCTTCTGATAATAATCTTTGCTGGTTTGCAAATAAATATTCTCTGTATTCCCCGTATTTTTCCTGATCATTTGCGCAGTATGCTGCTTCTGATGCTCTTATTGCATTTATATGCTCTGCTGAAAGAGGGAAATCTTTGTAAACATACTTTATTCTGTCGCTGTATTTTTCAAGTATTTTTTTAACAGTTGGTTCTGCTTTCTTTGTATATTCACATTCATAGCATCCGAATTCAATAATTATGACTTTTGAATTCTCATTTCCTAAATAAGGAGATTCTCTTAATGGTGGAGGAGTTAATGTTTTATTTACTTGAACTGAAGGAGGCAATGAACATTGTCCTCCTGTTGCTGAAGTATCATGAGGTTGGTTTGTTCCTAATGGATCATATATGCAGAATCCACCTTGTGGTCCATTGCAGTTTCCATAAACTGCATAATTATACATTCCTTGCCCCATGAAAAATAATGTCAATAGTGTCAGTATTAAAAATATCCACGAGAAAACTTCAAAATATTTATAGACTGCTCTTCCTAATGCAGGCCAGAATCTTAAGAATTTTCCTGTTATCTGCGATTTTAATCTAGTATCAAGACCAGTATCGCATTTTCTTAATGTGAGTTTTTTGAATGTGCAATCTAGTGCTTCTTTTGCAATTATCCTGTATTTTAGAGAGAATATCCCTAATATTCCAAAGACGATTAACGCTATTATGCATATCATGATTTATCCCTCAAATAAAAAGAAAATAAAAATAATAAAAAATTTAACAGCTACCTGATGGTGCTGTTGTTGTTGTGTCAATCACTGTATCGCACGAAGTTGGTGCTGTGTTGAATGCACCACAAACTGTTTGTTGGAATGCTGCTGCTGTTCTTGCGCTGTTGTATGAAACATCGTTTATGTACATTGTTGGACTTCCGCCAACTCCTTTTTCTTCTGCTAATTTGATGTTTTCTATGAATAATTCTTTTCCTTCTGTTCCTTCAGCGCATGTTTTGATTGTTGTTAAATCAAGTTTTGCTGTTGCTATGCATTCTTCCCATGTTGTTGAGATGTCTTTTCCTGAGTTGAAATTTTGATTCTGGCAGGAGATATAGTCAATGTATGCATTTGGATAATACTTCATTGCACATACTTGTCTTATATTTTCATCAACTTCTTTTTGTCCGTGAAGACTTTGGAAAGTTCCGTCTCCGTTATCATTTGCTATGAAATGAAGTTCAAAATTAATTTGACCTGCTAATGCTTTTATTACAGGGAAAAATGCTTCTTCTGCCTGTACTCCGTATGGACATTCTGACATTACAAATAATTGTACTGTTGGTTTGTCTGTCTTAGGCATTTCCTGAGGTTCTGGTTCTGCAGGTGTTTCTGGTGTTGCAGTCATATCAATTGCGCTTGGGAATAATAATGATCCGTCTTTTGTTATATAAGAATCATACTCTCTTCCACCTACATTTAATTTTATTGCATAAAGGTCTCCTCTGTCAGTTATTGAATCAACAGTCGCTTCTGCCTGGCCTTGTAATAACGTATTTATGTAAGTCAGTGTTTTAGCTTTTGCTTCTTCTTCTGAAATTACTTTTCCTGATGCGCCTGAAAATCCATGTGTAAATATAGAAATAATCAATAATATTATTGCAGCAAGAGCGACAGCTCCAAAGACCCAAACCAATGTTTGTGTTGTCTTGTGTTTTTTGTGCGTTTTATGTTCCATATACTCTTTAGGTTCACTTTTATGTTTTTTCCCTTCAGCCATTTCTGACCACCTCATATTTTATAAATAATATTGATGATAATAACAACATATGGTGTATTATCAACCCCTGAATTCAAATATCAGAGGTTTATTTATATATTTTATGAAAATTCTAACTGTGATTGAAACAATTATCGGATTTATTCGTAATATTTTCTCATTTAATTGTCACTTTGTTCAAATTTCGTTATGCAACATTCGAAAATATTTTGAAAATCCACGAGATTTTCGCAATATTTAAAAACTCATTAAAATAATAATAACTATGATCAAGAAAATACACAAGAAAATGAAAGATAGTCTTTGGAATAGGGCATTAGTTGCCATAAAGAAAAATCCAAAACAGTTCTTATGGATGTTTTTACTTGATTTAGGTTTCTTGGGTGTATTTATATTATTCAATTATTTGACTGATTTAATTATCCCTGGAGCAGACTCTTTAGCTACTCAAATACAGCAAAGTACAATGCTAATGATAAGCATAGTTTTGCTTTTTATAGTTTATGTTGTCTTGGTTGTTTTGGCATATTCATTTTTTAATCTTATAATTTTAGGAAGTATAAAGAAATTTTCAGTTAAGCATAAGCATGATTTTTCAAAACTGAAAGAATTTTTCATGATTAATCTGTTTTTATTCCTTTTTTTCTTTATGATATTTATATTATTAAATGTGATTTCAGTATTTTTGATAAACAAAAGCATATGGATAGGACTTGTTGCGGGTGTGTTAATCTCTATAATCTTGCTGATGCTTTATGCACTACATAATTTTATGCACTCTGCATTTATTTTAGGACATGAGTTTTCAGTCAATCTAAAAAAATCCTTCAAGCACATGTTTTCAACATCATATCTGGGCTTGTTTTTTTTCAGTTTTATTATGCTTATTGCATATGTATTGTTGTATTTTATAATAGGGATAATATTTGGAAACTACATAATTGAAAACTATGATTCTTTTGTGCCTGTGTTTAATGTAATTACTTTAATTGTTGTCTATCTTTTGTTTTCATTCAACAGAATATATTTCTATTTTATTTCTGAGAAGCATATAGGACATAAGAGGAAAAGATAAATAACTTAAAAGAACAATTAAATAAATTTCTATTGGTAAATAGTAATATTTATAAAATCCTATTCTTTCTTATATTTATGAAGCAAACAAATATGAATCCATCGCAAATAGATGCCATAATTGGCGCATTAGAGTCTCATCCAGGAATACCTGTTTATGATTTTTCTAAACTTGCGCAAATGCTTGCAAATGCAGATATTTCATTTAGAGGGGCTTTTAAAGTGCTTCCAAAAAAGAATTATATTAAACAAATAGATGGAAGTTTATATGCATTTAAACCTCAAACTTTAATTAGAAATTCTCGAGCAAACGACGCGTATAATGTGGGTGAAGAAAATAAACACACATCTAAATATTTTTTTGGCGAATTTAATGGTGAAACAGATCTAGATAGACAAATAAGAAATATTCTTTTTAAAAATAACTTTGCATTTTCATTATCTGCAATACTATGTAAAATAAGTATAGATGCAAGAATAGTTGATTATGAAACAGGACAACCAAAAAAATTAGTTGAACCAAGATTAAAATTGGCAATTCCTGATTCAGAACAATATCAGGACATAATTTCAGCATGGGAAACTACGAATTCAAATCCTTTAATTATTACATCCCCAGGATACATTAATTAATATCCTCGAAAGAAATAACTTCCAATTACAAGAATATCTGCGCCTGCATCAAGGCATTTTTTTGCATTCAAGTCATTTATCCCACCGTCAACTTCTATCATGAATTTTAATTTTCTTTTGTCCCTGAGATCTTTTAATTTTTTAATTTTAGTAACTGCATTTTCCAAGAAAACCTGCCCTGGCTTTCCTGGCCAGACAGACATTATAAGAACTAAATCTATTTTATCAAGATGTTTTATTTCATCTATGTGGGTATCTGGATTTATTGAAATGCCGACGAATTTGTGGTCTTTTTTAATCTCTTCAATTGTTTTTTGAAAATCATTTTTAAGAACTTCATTATGGAATATGAACATGTTTGCTAAAGGAAAGAAATCGTGAAGATATTTCTTGTAATCATAAACCATGAAATGCGCTTCTTTCTTGTGGATGCATTTTATTTTCCTGATTTGTGATGCTGTAAATGTTTTTGCTTCGACAAATTTGCCGTCCATTATATCTAAATGCAGAATATCATAATCTGTTCTTTTTTTGTCAAGAGCATCATTGATCTTTTTAACCATGACATCATCAGATTCTTTATTCTTCTTTGCGTCAAAGAAATAACTCAGTATTGATGCTGAAATTCTTGCCATGAATCAATCTTATTGTTTTTGTTTATTAATTTTGTGCTTAAATACAAACAATAAACTTTAAATATTAATTCAAAACTCAATAAAGTATCAAGGAGGAACAACATGAAACACATTGAAGGATTTATAGCATCAGATCATCGAGGAGTCAAATTAAAACAAGAAATCAAAGAGCATTTCTCATTAATAGATGTAGGTCCATTTTCAGATAAAATAAAAGTCGATTATCCTGATTATGCAAAAAAAGTATGCAAAGATGTTTTAAAATTCAAATCAAAAGGAATTCTTATCTGCGGTTCTGGTCTTGGGATGAGTATTGCAGCAAATAAAATAAAAGGAATAAGAGCAGCTTTGTGCAATGATGAAAAAATGGCCGAAATGTCAAGACTTCACAATGCTGCAAATGTCTTGTGTTTGGGCTCTGATTTTGTGAAATCAAAAAAAGCAATTAAAATTGTAAAGAAATTCTTGACAACAGATTTCAGCCACGATGAAAGGCATAAGAAAAGGATAAGAAAATTAGAATAAAATTTTTAAGAATTAAAAAATTAGAATAGTTTTTTATTTATTTTGTTTCTCGTAACAATTATAATAAAGTTTTCTGTCAACATATCTAAATAATCTTTGTAACCATTCTCCTTTTTTTAGATGAGACAGATGCGGAACATGTATGTATTGCATTCCGAGCATGTTTGTTCCTACTCCATCAAATAAACGCGAATCTCCTATGGATGCTGTTTTTTTGCATACTGATTGATTTGTTTCAAGCGCTACACCATATCCGTTAGGACCTGGTTTGAAATAAGGGCCATTAACAACAGAGCAATCACACATTTTAGTTATTTTATCTCTTAGTTTATAGTTGTTTGTGTGGATGGAGATTTTAAAACCGCGTTTATTTTTTAAATCAAATAAAAATTGTTTTATCTCACATGAATAAAATTCAGCAGATTTTGCATCTGCCAAAGTGTCTTCCCAGTCTATCACTAAAGAATTTATTCCTCTTGATTTTAAATAATCTATATTTATATCGAGAATGCTTTTCGCTTCTATGCATTCATAATTTTTTTTTGCTAAGGCTTGAGGATAATATTCGATTATTTTTCCAAATATGCTTGCAGAAATTTTAATATATTTAATTGCTCTTATTATTTCGCTTTTTTTAAAATTTAATAAGTTATCCAATACCATGAATTAAACAGGAAACGTCTAGAATTTATAAGCCTTACTGATTGCTGAACAAAGTGTTCTTGACAGATTATGGTTTAGGATTCCTTCTTCCGCCAAACATCTTGTATAGAACATCATCAACTTGTTTTTTTTGATGGTCACTCATCTTCATTATTCTATTTCGGGGATCTTTAAAATCACGTGTTTTTTGGGCTTGAATAGATTCTTGTTTTCTCTCTTCATTTTCACCACAATGGATTCCATCATCGCATTTTTGGTTTGATGTGATTTGTTTTTCTTTGAATTTCATTATGTCTGTGCAGTATTCAATAATATCTTCTGATGTAAGTCCATATTTCTCGAGAAGTTCAGCTGATTTTCCTGATTCTCCAAATGTGTCTTTGATTCCTAATATTTTAATAGGAATTTTTGATAATGAAAGAACTTCGCAAACAGCACTTCCCAATCCACCATAAACAGAATGTTCTTCTGCTGTTACAACTGCTTTTGTTTTTTCTGCATATTTTATTAATGCTTCTTTATCTATCGGTTTTATTGTGTGCATATTCATGACTGCTGCAGATATTCCTCTTTGTTCTAGCATTTGGGCTGCTTTTAATGATTCTTCGACCATGATTCCACATGCAACAATCAAAACATCTCTTCCTTCTTTCAAAATATTTGCTTTTCCAATTTTAAATTCAGATGAGCTGTCGGTTATTGCAGAAACAGGTTCTCTTGAAAGTCTTAAATAATATGCTTCTTTTGATTTTGCGATTTCCTGAGTTGCTTTTTTTGCTTCTTCTGCATCACAAGGAACAATAACATTCATGTTTGGCATTGACCTGAATAAAGAAATATCTTCTAATGCCTGATGTGTTGCGCCATCTTGTCCAACAGTAAGTCCTGAATGATGCCCTATTATTTTTATATTTGCTTTATTATAGCACGCAACTCTTATTTGATCATAACATCTGCAGCAGAAAACAGCGAATGTGTTTGCAAAAGGAATTTTTCCTTCTAATGCAAGTCCATTTGCCATGCTAAACATATCTTGTTCTGATATTCCAACTTGGATAAATCTATCTGGATGTTTTTCTTTGAATGGATTTACTCTGCATGAATCTGCTAAATCTGCAGCAAGAACTACAACATTCTCATCTTCTAATTCCACTAATGCTTTTCCATATCCATCACGAGTTGATATTTTTTCCATTCTATTCTTCCAGCTCTTTCATTGCGATTTCATATTCTTCTTTTTTAGGAGGTTTGCCATGCCATTCGCATTTATTTTCCATGTATGAAACTCCTTTTCCTTTGATTGTGTGAGCGAGAATGATTACATTTTTTCCACTATTTGATTTTTGCTTTGCTTCGTTGAATGTTGAAATCAATTTTTCAATATCATGCCCGTCAACTTCCAAAACTTCATAATTGAATGCGAGAAATTTTTCTTTTAAGGGTTCAATATTTTTCACATCTTTATTGCATCCATCAATTTGCAATGTGTTGTTATCAATAATAATTATTAAATTATTCAGACCATATTGCTTGATTGTCATCAATGATTCCCATATCTGTCCTTCATCAAGCTCTCCATCACCACATAAGCAATATATTTTTGCAAAATTCTTGTTTAATCTTAATGCAAACGCAAATCCAGATGCAATAGACAGTCCTTGTCCTAAACTTCCTGTGCTACTTTCTACAAAATCAAGTTTTGTTTTTGCAGGATGTCCTTGCAGTCTTGAATTTATTTTTCTGAATGTTGCAAGCTCTGAAACATCAAAATATCCTGCTCTTGCAAGAATAGAATAATATATTGGTGTGCAATGTCCTTTGCTTAAAATAAATCTGTCCCTGTTTTCATCTTTTGGATTTTCAGGAGAATGATTCATCACATTGAAGAAAAGTACAGTCATTATCTCTGTCGCTGATAATGAACCACCAGGATGGCCTGACTGTGCATTATAGACCATCTTAATAACGTCTTTTCTTGATGTTTTTGCAATATCCCTTAATTTATCTGTGTCCTCTATTTTTTGCATATAGATTATTTTGGAACAGGGTTTAAATATTTTGTTGTTTAGAAGAAAAAATCAAATAGAAAAAATAATTTATTCCTCTTCAGCAAACTTCTTTATTTCTTCGAAGTTTTCTACAATCATTTTTGCTTTTGCTTTTCCGAAGCTGAACGGATATGTGTCTTCTGGTGTCTTTTTTAAGACCAATATTTTATTTCCTTTAAATTCGCTGAATTCAACTGCCATTTTATCACCTTATATATTTGTATATTGATAAATATTCATCAATAATAAAAGGAAAAAACAATAATTTAAAAAAGTTTGTATTTTCTCTTATTTTTCTGAATGTTTCCACATATCTTCAAAGATTGCTTTAAGATTTTTTGCTAATTTTTCATTTTCTATAAATATAATTCCACCGAACATCAAAGGATCACCATACACTATTTTAATCATAATTTTCTTATTATCTATGATGTCTATTCTAGGCATATCCTGAATGGTTTTTCTTATTTGAAATTTATCTTTCGGTAACGTTTCTAATGTGTGAGGAATTGGGGTATTTTTGTAATATATTGCACGGAATTTTACACCTCTGTTTATTGCGTTTTTTATTGCATCTTCCCATTCATCTTTAACCTTACGATTCATATTCGGTTTGTGTTTAGAATTTAATATCTGGCAAATTTCTTTTTTTGCATCTGTGAATACTTTTAATTGTATTTCTTTATTTTCTTCTGGCATTGTTCCTATTCTAAAGAAATATTCTGTGTTATTTTTTTTTGGCAGTGTGCTGACGAGTGTTCTGACTCGTGAGATTATTTCTTCATCAGTATTTTGTTTATGTTCTATTAAAGAAGATATTATTTTAGTAGGATTTTCAACATAGAATTTTTTAGGTCTTTCTTTGGATTCAAAAATTATCCCTCTTTTAGAGAGTGATTTTAATACACTATATATTTTTCCAGGAGGAATATTTGTTTTTTTGATTATATCTTTGACAGTCAATCTTTCTCTAATTATTACATCCAGCGCTTTATCCTCATAATAACTTAATCCAAATTCTTGAAACATAGATATACACCCTATATGTGTGTTAAAAATAAGGAATAGTATATAAATATTACTAAATTATTGAAGTTTATGGATATATCTCAATATGTAAAAAATGATCACATAGATGAAAAAATTATTGCAGACTTGCTTGATGCAAAATGCGGAACAGCGACTATTTATGCAGTTACATCTTCAATATTCAAAGAGGAAAAAGATATTGAAGGGGGATTTTTTGCTCGAGCATCAAATAAGATATATTTATTAGCCAAAAAACATGAATGTGCAAAAATTTTTTTTGATAGCGCATTTAATGAACTGACTGTTAAAAATTATGGGTTTTTAAAAAAACAAATTAATAAATCTTATATTTATGCTAATTTTAATATGCCTTCTTTCCCAGAGTTATCATTTGACAAAAACATAAATAAGCACACAATATTGAGGTATGGAAATAAAATACGCATAGGATTAACAGATTTTAAAATGTCCTTGAGTGATGTGACATACGACTCGTCACAAAAAGCAATATGTTATTCTTATGAAGATTATACTACAGTTTATTTTCCAATAGTGTTGGATTAAAAGAATAAAAAAATTTATTCAGGCTTTATCCCGAGTTTCTTTTCTTGTGCTGCAATCGCGAGTGTTGTTTTAACGACTGTATCAGGATTCAATGAGATGCTGTCAATACCACATTCGACAAGGAATTGTGCAAAATCAGGATAATCTGAAGGTGCCTGTCCGCAGATTCCTATTTTTCTGTGATATTTCTTGCAGTCTTCAATGACTTTCTTGATTAATCGTTTTACTGCGTCATTTCTTTCATCATAGATGTGCGCAACAATTTCAGAATCTCTATCAAGACCTAATGTCAATTGCGTCAAATCATTCGAACCGATTGAAAATCCATCAAATATTTCAGAGAACTGGTCGCATAAAATAACATTGGCAGGAATTTCGCACATTACATAAACCTGCAATCCGTTCTTTCCTTTTTCCAATTTGTTTTTCTTCATCTCTGCAAGGCATTTCTTTCCTTCTTCAACAGTTCTGCAGAAAGGAATCATAAGTTTCAGGTTGGTAAGACCAAACTCTTCCCTGACTTTTTTTATTGCCTTGCATTCAAGTGCAAATCCTTCTGCATATTCTGAGTAATATCTTGATGCGCCTCTCCATCCTATCATTGGATTGTCTTCTTTTGGCTCGAATTTCTTTCCTCCAACAAGATTTGCATATTCATTTGATTTGAAATCTGAAAATCTTAAAATAACATCTTTCGGATAAAATGCTGCGGCTATCATTCCGACACCCTGCGCAAGCCTATCAACAAAAAAATCAGGTTTGTGTTTCTCGTCGTATCCGACAGTTAGTTTGTTTATATCTTCTTTTTCTTCTGCACTCAAAGTCTTGTAATGCAAAAGCGCTAAAGGATGCGCTTTAATATAAGACATGACTATGAACTCCTCTCTTGCAAGTCCTACTCCATCATTAGGCAGAAAGCTTAAGTCAAATACTTCTTCAGGATTTCCGACATTCATCATTATTTTTGTTTTTGTTTTTGGCATTCCCTTAAGATCTATTTTTTGAACTTCATATTTTAGGATGCCTTCATATACAAATCCTTTATCTCCCTGAGCACAGCTTACAGTGACTTTTTTTCCTGTTTTTATTTTTTCAATGCCGTTTATTGTTCCGACAACACAAGGTATGCCGAGCTCTCTTGAAACAATTGCTGCATGGCATGTTCTTCCTCCTCTGTTTGTTACAATTGCAGAAGCCATCTTCATTATCGGCTCCCAATCAGGGTCAGTCATCTCTGTTATAAGGACCTGTCCTTTTTTGAATTTTCCAATATCATGGACGTTTTTGATTATGTTTACTTGTCCTGCACCGATTTTTTCTCCGACAGATTTTCCTTCAATAAGGATTTTTCCTTTTTGTTTCAGTACAAATGTCTCTATAACATTTCTGTTTTTCTGGCTTGCAACTGTTTCAGGTCTTGCTTGGACAATAAAAAGCTCTCCTGTCTGTCCGTCTTTTGCCCATTCCATATCCATTGGTTTTATGTGGCCTGCTTTTGCAGAATAATGATCTTCAATAATACATGCCCATTTGGCCAGAGCCAGAGTTTCGTTGTCTGTCAGGACAAATTTCTCCCGTTCTGCCTGCGGAACATTTATGTTTTTTGTCGGTTTGTTTCCCTCGTGGGAATAGACCATTTTGAGCTCTTTTGATCCTAATTTTTTTGAAAGAATTGGCTTGAAGCCCTTTATTAGTGTTGGTTTGAAAACATAATATTCATCAGGATTAACTGCTCCTTGCACGACATTTTCTCCAAGGCCGTATGCGCCGTTGATAAGTACAACATCCTTGAATCCTGATTCTGTATCTATGGAAAACATAACTCCTGAACATGCCAAATCAGAACGGACCATTTTCTGGACGCCGATGCTCAGTGCAATAGAGAAATGATCAAAGTGTTTGTCAACTCTGTATGATATTGCCCTGTTTGTGAATAATGATGCAAAACATTTCTTGCATGCTTCCAAAATATTATAATCTCCCTTTATGTTGAGATATGTTTCCTGCTGGCCTGCAAAGCTTGCATCCGGAAGGTCTTCTGCTGTTGCAGAACTTCTTACAGCAACATCAACATCGTCTTTTTTTCTTTTATAAAATTTACACAACTCTTTGTATGCTGCAACTATTGCTGATTTTAATTCTTCGGGAAATTCAGCTTTCAGAATAGTATTTCTGACTTTTTCTCCTCTGTCTGCGAGGTTGTCCATATTTTTTGTATTCAAATCAGAAAGAATTTGTCTTATCCTGTCTTTGATGCCTGCTTTTTCAAGAAAATATCTGTATGCATAAGCTGTCACAGCAAATCCGTTTGGAATTCTAACCCCTTTGTTTGTTAAATTAACATACATCTCTCCCAAAGATGCATTTTTTCCTCCGACCTGAGGAACATCCTCTATTTTTAAATCTTTGAACCATACAATGAAATCTTTTGATTTATCCATTTTAATACCTCTAAATTTTTACAAAAACATAGGAAAAACTTTATTTTTCCGTGGATTTGAAATTCTTTGAATTTCAAACATTTAATAAAAAGTACTCAAGGACCACATAAAGTGGTCCGAACTTTTAATTGTTTTTAATTATTAAAATAAATCCTAGAAAAAAGAATTTCTCACCTCTTTTCCCCAGGATTTTATCGTGATATTTCTAACATACTCTAAAAAATCTAACAACTAACAGGATTCAAGCATAAACATATATAAAGGTTTGTTATTATTTTAAAGTGGATGAGAAAAAAGTGCAGACATAATTATTACTTCTTAACATAAACAGTTTGTGTAGGGAATGCAAATTCTATTCCTGCTTTCTCGAATTTATGTTTTATTGCAAGATTTATCTCTGTTTTTGCAGTCAATAAATTATCAACATCTTTTATGAAATAAATTACAAGAATATTTAGTGAAAAATCCTTGAATTCTGTGAATGAGACTAATTTAGGGCAGTTTTTATTGTCATGGACAACATATTTGTTTTCGTCTAATGTTTCTTTTACTAATTTTATTGCCTCTTCGATTTTTTTAGTTGGAGTATCATAAGTCAGGCCAAGATTAACAAGAATTTTTCTTGCTTTTTCCTGCGTTATGTTTTCAACAAAACTTGATGCGATTACAGAATTAGGAATTGTTACAATTGTGCTGTTCAGTGTTTCTATTGATGTGGAACGCATTCCTATCTGTCTTACAAATCCTTCATATTTATCATCTACTTTAATTCTGTCGTTGATTTTGAAAGGCTTGTCTGTTAAAATTGCAACACCACCAAAGAAGTTGCTTAACATAGATTGTGCTGCAAGCGCAAGAGCCAAACCCCCTATACCAACACCTGCAACCAATGATGTAACATCATAACCAAAACGTTTTATTAAAACTATCGCTCCTATTATTATAATAATTATTTTAACTAAATTTCTTACAAATGGAATAAGCTGATTATCAATATCTGTTTCTGTTTTTGCAGCATAAGGCATAAGATAGTGGTCGATTATTGCATCAATAAGTTTGATTACAATCCAGATTATATTTATAATAATCATTATTTCCAAAATATTTGAAAGAATTTCTTTTCCCCTCATTCCAAAGCCAACATATAGTGAAGCCAAATAAAAACCAAAAATAAACATTGTAAAAACAAAGGGTTTTTTAAATAAATTTATCAAAATATCATCTAGTGTGGTTTTGGTTTTTGAAGCGATTTTTTTTAAACCTTTAACAACTAGCATGGAAATTAAATATCCTATTGCAAAAAAGAAAGCCACAATTATACATGCAACAAGATACTCTTTTATAGGATTCCCCCAAAGCATTGTTTCTAACATATTATTAAGAAATATTTCATCTTTTATAAAGATTTAGTGCTATTTTTAAATGAAGAAAACAGAAATATTTTCAAAATTTATTCTTCTGAATCAGATGAGCTTTCTTCATCTTCTTCGCTTTCTGATTCAATATCTTTCTTTTTTAGCTTTAAGAATTCTCTTAATTCGTTTCTTGTAACAAAATTGCCCGGGGTCCATAATTCAAAATATTTTTCTATTATTTTCAAGTCTTTTTTCTTTGCCGTAGAGCCCATTTCATCTGCAAACATAACTATTTTTTCAGAAAAATCATTAACATCTCTTTTAAGACCAACTATGTCTTCATTGCCTGTCCTGACTTCTTTCATGAAACTTCTTTCTGATTCAAGAAGGTTTTGGTCAGTCAGCTGCATTTTTTGCCTTAAATTAGTGTACCTTTCTTCTAATATTCTTAATCTTCTGTCAAGATCAGATATTGCGCTTGCAAGAACAGTAAAAGGATCTTTTTGTTCTTCAGGCTGATTTACAGAAGGATTGAATATTTTCTGCTCTGCATTCCCGATGTTTTCTTGGTTTGTTTCAGGCATATTAGCCCTATTATTAACAAATATATAAAGTTTTGTGTTAATTTAATCATACTATCTGAATAGAAAGTAGTAAACTTTATATATAAAAATTCAAATAATGTATAAGAATAATGGTATTGATACCAAAAGGGTGAGTAATGAATGCTTTTTAATAATCAGAACTCTTCTTATGAGATTACAAGAGAAGGCGAGGACAATATTCTTAGAGTGGACTATGAAAAAGCATTTGAAGTTCCTTCTTTGGAAGATTCTGAAACATGCATGGCCGACACTATTGAAAAATTAATGGCCAATAAAAATATAACAAAGATTGTTTTTATACAAAAACGAGATTATGAGTATGATTATCATCAAACAAGACTTCTTGTTGATGTTGCAAAAGTTTATTCTCATCTGATAAAGCAAAAAAACGTATTTAATTACGCATCTTTAACAGTTAATCAGCAAAATCCTCAGCTTATCAATGAAGCATCAAAAAAATATTCAGAGATACAGCAAATACTTTTTAATACTTTGAAAAAAGATCCAATTGGTGCGTATGTTGAGCTAAAAAGAATTTTAAGACGAGAAAAAATAGAATTGGACAAATCTGTTGATGATGATTATTCTTTGATGTACGACAGATACATACAGATAATAATGTATGTTGTAAAACTTCTTGATTCGACAAAATTAATTCAAATTGCGCAAACTTATCTGTCAGGAATAAAGTTAGGGGACAGGGCAATATACAGGAGAATTTTCACGCCAAATATCAAGCCTGATTTCATGTTTACAAAAATAATGGCAACATATCCTAGAAACGGAGAAGAGATGGATAGTTATTCTGTAAAGGATTCTGATGTTACAATATTCAAGCTTCAGCATAATGTTCAAAATCTTTATCATATAATTCCTCCTGAATTCAAGCTTTCTGAAGAAAAATATGAAATTCTTGACATGGCAAGAAAAATAATGTCAGAACATCAGCCTGAAAAACAGGAATTTGTCGACCCTGCAAGAATGAGGGAAGTTTTTATGAATGTAGGAAGAGATTTAATAGAAGAACTTGCAGAGTATAAAAATGTAAAATTAAAACATCACGAAATAGAACAGCTTGCTAAAATGCTTGTAAGATATACTGTTGGTTTTGGAATAATTGAAGTTCTTTTAGAGGATGAAAAAATACAGGATATAACAATAAACAGCCCAATGGGGCAGATTCCAATTTTCCTCGTGCATCAGGATTATGATTATTGCAGGACAAATCTCATCCCGTCAATAAGGGATGCAGAATCCTGGGCGTCAAAATTAAGAATGTTGTCAGGAAGACCTCTTGACGAAGCAAATCCAATATTAGATACTGAAATTTTAATTCCAGGAACAGCAAATGCAAGAGTGGGAGTTATTTCTCCTCCATTAAATCCTACTGGAATTGCATATGCATTCAGAAGACACAGAGACAAGCCATGGACACTTGCATTATTTATGAAACAAGGAATGATAAATGCTCAGGCTGCAGGATTGATTTCTTTTTTAATAGACGGCTCGAGAACAATGCTTGTTGCAGGTACAAGAAGCGCAGGTAAATCTTCTCTTCTTGGTGCAATCATGGTCGAAGTTATGAGAAAATACAGGATGATAACAATAGAAGACACTTTAGAACTGCCGTCAGAATCATTGAGAAAATTAGGATATAATATCCAGCAGATGAAAGTAAGTTCAGCTCTTTCTAAAACATCAAGCGAGGTTTCTGCAGAAGAAGGAATAAGGACAACATTAAGATTAGGAGATTCATCTTTGTTTGTAGGAGAGGTAAGAAGCACTGAAGCAAAATCATTGTATGAAGCAATGAGAGTCGGGGCATTGGCTAATGTTGTTGCAGGGACAATACACGGCGACAGTCCATATGGAGTTTATGATAGAGTTGTAAATGATTTAGGTGTTCCTAAAACTTCATTCAAGGCAACCGACATAATAATAGTTGCAAATCCCATAAAATCTGCAGACGGCCTGCACAAATGGAGACGAGTTACTCAAATAACAGAAGTCAGGAAAAAATGGGAAGATGACCCATTAAGAGAAAAAGGATTTGTTGATTTGATGAAATACAATTCAAAAACAGATGCGCTCGAATTTAGTGAAGATTTGATGAATCAGGATTCAGATATAATAAAAGCAATTGCAGAAAATGTAAAAGAATGGTCAGGCAATTGGGATGCTGTTTGGGATAATATAATGCTGAGAGCGAAAAATTATGAAACATTAGTAAATTTAGCAAAACAGATGAATAATTATGAATTGCTTGAAGCAAGATTTGTTGTCGAAGCAAACGATCATTTTCATAAAATATCTGATAAAGTCAAACAAGAAGTTGGTGTAATGGACAGCAAAAGAATATTTTTTGAATGGAATGACTGGCTGAAAAAAGCAGCGAGAAATTTCGACAAGAAAATGAAGGCAAGAAAAGAGAAATAAAATACAATGTTGGTTTATTATTTATTTTTAAATTCAATTGTAAAATTTTAATTGTAAAAATTTAAAGAGGTTGAGATTGTTAAAAGGAGTAACTAATAAGGAATTGGAAGAATTTGAGAAGAAATACAAGGATAAGATAAAATCCGAATTCGAGAATTATAAGAATTCTAATACAGATGCAGATAAGACACATTCAAGGCAGTATCAGGAATTCAGAAAGCAATGGATTCCCAAACAGCTGAATTTCTACGAAAAAGCGTGCAATTTTTCTGAAAAAATATTTAAGATAGCTCCTGACAAGAAAGAAGCAGAAAAAATACAGGAAGCAATAGAGACATGCCACATAAATGTAACACCGACAGGAGTTAAAAGCTTTTCTTTCCTTGCACCTTTAACATTAGTTGTAGTTGTTGCTTTCTTAAGTTTTGTCCTGCCTGTTATTTTTGATCCAAACGGAGAAACAGGAGCAGAAATGTTTTTTATATTATTTTCTTTAGTGATGGGAGGAATAATTATTATTCCTTTAGGCAAACTGCCAGAATTTATAGCAAATAACTGGCGTATGAAAGCAAGCAATCAGATGGTTCTTTGTGTTTTTTATATGGTCACCTATATGAGACATACAAGCAACCTTGAAAATGCAATAGATTTTGCTGCAGAACATCTTCCTCCACCATTATCATTGGATTTAAAGAAAATAATGTGGAATGTAGAGACAGAAAAATATTCTTCTGTGAAAGAATCATTAGATGCATATCTGGAAGGATGGAAAAAATACAATATGGAATTTATTGAGAGTGTTCATCTTATTGAATCATCATTATATGAAGGATCAGAATCAAGAAGACTTGATAGTCTTGAAAAATCATTGAAAGTTATACTTGATGAAACTTATGAAAAAATGCTTCATTATGCGCATGACCTGCAAAGTCCGCTTACTATGCTGAATATGCTTGGTATTGTTCTGCCTATATTGGGTCTTGTAATCCTTCCTCTCGTAGTAAGTTTTATGAGTGAAGTAAAATGGTATCACATTTTTTCATTATATAATGTTGCCCTTCCTATAGGTGTATATTATCTTGGGAAAGTAATACTTAGCAGCCGTCCGACAGGATATGGAGAGTCAGACATATCTGAAAATAATCCTGAGATGAAAAAACACAAAAATACTATTTTGAAAATAGGTGAGTTTGAACTGAAATTTCCTCCCGTAATAATTGCGTTTTTTATTTTCATAATTCTTTTTATGATAGGTATAAGTCCTTTGTTGTTTCATATGGTTGCACCTAAATTCGATGTTATTATTACAAATCAGGGAGAGATAAAAGCAATTAATACAATGATTGACAAAGATGCAAAATTTTACCTTATCGGATACAGATATGTTAATGACCAAACAGGTGATACGCTGGGGCCGTTTGGTTTAGGTGCGGCAATATTAAGTCTTTTTATTCCTTTAAGTTTTGGGCTTGGCATAGGAAGTTATTATAAATTACGTTCAAAAAATGTCATGAAAATAAGGACGCAGTCAAAAAAATTAGAGCAGGAATTTGCATCTGCATTATTTCAGCTAGGAAATAGATTAGGAGACGGGCTTCCCGCAGAAATTGCATTTTCAAAAGTTTCTGGGATAATGGAAGGAACAACATCAGGGAAATTTTTTGAATTAGTCAGCATTAATATAACTAAATTAGGTATGAATGTCGAAGAGGCAATATTTGATTCAAAACAGGGGGCAATAATATATTATCCAAGCAACCTTATAGAAAGTTCGATGAAAGTTCTTATTGAGTCAAGTAAAAAAGGACCTTTGGTTGCATCACAGGCATTAATTAATGTTTCAGAATACATCAAGCAAATTCATAGAGTGGACGAAAGATTGAAAGATCTTATGGCAGATACAATAAGCAGTATGAAATCCCAGATAAGTTTCTTGACACCAGCAATTGCAGGAATTGTCATGGGCATTACATCTATGATTACAACAATATTGGGCAATCTTTCTGACCAGATGAAAAATATGGATGCTGCAACAGCAGGCGGGGGAAGCTTGGGAGGAGCATCAGGCATGGGAGGATTCGGAGCGGATTTTTTCGGAGTAGGAATCCCGAGTTTCTATTTTCAATTGATTGTAGGAATATATGTTGTCCAAATTGTTTTCATTCTTACAATATTAGTCAACGGAATACAGAATGGCTCAGATCCGATGAATGAAAGATATATGCTTGGAAATAATTTGATTGCAAGCACTGTTCTTTATGTGATTATAGCATTGATTGTAACTCTTGTCTTTAATATGATTGCAGGAGTAATTTTAGGCGGGGGAACATTAGGTGTTGCGGCATAATAAATAAGAATAAACTTCTAAATTATTTAAAAAAATAACAATTTCATTAGAAAAAATAAAAATGGGTCGGATGGAACTTTCAGGAGATTTGAAATTTCAAAATCTCTTTTGAATCCATGACATCTACGGTTCGCAGTAAGCGAAGCTTACTTGACGTTTGCTTCACAAACACTTCAGCGTAGCGCTCTCTTACCCAAGGACTTTCATCCATAGGTTGAATTTCCCTTCCAGGCTGAGCTACCGACCCATTAATACAATGATTTGAATTAATCAACTATTTAAAAATGTTTTGTCTTTTGTAGATATTCCAAAAAATTTATAATCTGCGTTTCTTAGATAATTCAATTTATGGCTGCAGAGTTAAAAATAGATTCGTATGTTGTAAAATTCTTAAAGAATTTATTTTAATTACTCCCACTCTATTGTTGCAGGAGGTTTATTTGTGATATCATAAAAAACAGAATCTATGTTTTTTGATTTCAAAAGTTTATCGGTTACTTTTATTATTATTTGTTTCGGAAGTCTGCTGAAATTTGCAGTCATTGCTTCTTGGCTGTTAACAGGCCTTAAAATAATACTTTCCCCACCTGTAAATGATATTGGGATAAGGACAATAGGCATTTGCCAGACTTCATCATACACGTTTGTTTGTTTCATAATTTCATTCACTTTAAAATCAGCATCTTTTAATATTTCTACTCGTTCTTTTGTCAATGTTTTTTTCAATAAAATAGGTTCTTCCTTGCCTTTTCTTTTTATCAAAAGCAAAACTCTGTTTATTTCTGGAATTGTATTTGTTAATTTTGTTGATAGGTTTTCAAGTGCATCCCAATCAGACCATTCAACAACGACAGCGGGATGTTTGTATGTTCTGCTGTCTCCTTGGACACCGACACTTTTTATAGGAAGAGCAAAAATATCCCCTGATTTTTTGTTTTTTAAAAACAATTTTATTTTTTTATTCAATTTAGAAACATCATCTGTTTTTTTATCGTTGCATAAAATTCTGACTGCAAGTCCTGGACCTGGAAAAGGATGTCTTTGAATTATTGAGTTAGGTAAACCTAAATTTTTACCCAACACCCTAACTTCGTCTTTGTAGAGATGTGCCAAAGGCTCTATTACTTTTCCTTTTTTTATTAATTCTTGCATTATAGGGACTCTATTATGGTGTGTTTTTATCAAATCTGCATTTTTTGTTCCTTTACTTTCTATAGTGTCAGGATAGATTGTTCCTTGAGCAACTAACCACTCTTTAGACGACAATAATTTCTTTGAATAGTTATCCACAACATTCAGAAAGAGGTTTCCTATGATTTTTCTTTTTTCTTCAGGTTCAACAACACCTTCCAATGCCTTAAAAAATTCTTTTGATGCATCAACAATACTTAGGTTGTCTAATTTTAAGTCGCAAAGAGTTTTTATTATATCTGCACTTTCGTTTTTTCTCATAAACCCTGTATCAATATGTAATCCAAAAACTCTTTTTTTCCCTAAAATCTTATTTAATAAAGTGAATAAAACAATAGAATCAACTCCTCCACTTACAAGAAGGAAGACTTTCTTATTTTTTGTTTGTTTTGATATTTTTTTCGATATTTCATTAAAATAATTATTAGGATTCCATTCTTTTTTACATTTACATATATTGATTGCAAAATTTTCAAGAATTTTCATTCCATGAATTGTGTGGGTTACTTCGGGGTGGAATTGTATTCCATAGATTTGTTTTTCCTTGTTTTCCATCGCTGCTATTGGGCAGTCTTTTGATTTTGCAATGATGTTGAAACCTTCAGGCAGAGTATTGGTAGAATCTCCATGGCTCATCCAAACTGTTTCTTTCTTGTTTAATCCTTTAAACAACTTGCTCTTTTTATTTTCTATATCAATTGTTGTTACTCCATATTCCTTAACTTTGCTTTTTTTTACAGTGCCTTTTAATTTATGAGTTATTAATTGATGACCATAACATATTCCTAATATAGGTATGTTCAAATCAAAAACTTTTCTAGAAATATTAGGAGAGTCTTTTTCATAAACACTTGACGGGCCTCCTGAAAATATTATTCCTTTGATATTATTTGATGATTTTATTTCTTTAATTAAATCTTCATTGTAAATTATGTCTGCCAGAACATTCAATCTTCTAAGTCTGTTTGCAATAAGATGTGCATATTGCCCCCCAAAATCAATAATCAATATTCGCTCCATAATAAAATAGAATATAAGAATTTATAAACTTTATGTCTATCTTTTTAATGCTTCCAGCTCTTCTTTATCCAGATCAAATTCTTTTGTGAATGCATCAATGAATTTTTTATCTCCGTGTTTTGCAAGAACTTTAAAATAAGACATGTTTTTGAAAGTTTGTTTTGCAGATGTGTGAAGTTGTGGAGCAAGTTTTTTTGCAATGTCTTTTCTTTTTGCATTTTTCTGGTTTGCCATCCATATTTTTAATATTCTTTGAGTTGGTCCGTATTGTATGAAATTAGGATTTTTCTCTTTTTTGGATAGTGCAATTCCTGCGCTTAGGAGTTGATAAATATATACATAATATCTATAGTACTGCCATCTTCTTATTCTTCCGAAATAAACATCAGCCAAAGACATATTTTCATATGCATTTGCGAGATCCTCTATTTTTGTATATTCTTTTGGAAGATTTTCATCAAGCCATAAAAAAATCTTGTTAATATCTTCATCTATGTTGTTATATGCCTGAAGTGCTATATCGGGATTGGTTGTTTTGAAAACTTTTAATAATGCATTTATTATTGTATCTTCTTTTTCTCTGTCTGAAGTATTAGTAACATCTTCTTTGTTTATGCTTTGTTTATTTTTTAGTTTTGTTGAAGAAACATTCTGCAAATCAGTTATTGCTGCTCTTGCATCTCCACTCGCACCTCTTGCAAGATAATTCAAAGCATCTTCATCTATTTTGATGTTTTCTTTTTCAATTATTTCTTTAAGCAGAGAGACTGTTGCTAAAAATGAAACTGCTTTGAATTCAATCATTATAGATTTTTGCCGTATTGCATTGAATTTCTGTTCCCAAGGGTCATTTGCTGTAAGTATAATGGGGAAACTGCTGTTTTCAATTAATTTTACAATTGTTGCAACTCCTCCCCTGTCTTCTCTTCCTGCAAGCCCGTCTATTTCATCTATAAGTATGAGTTTTCCTTTGCCGAACAGCGAATGCTGTTTTATTGCAGGCATTATTTTTTGTTCAAGTGCTTCAGAATTTCTTGCATCAGATGCATTGACTTCGATTAATTCCAAATCAAGCTCATTTACAAGAGCGTGTATTGCCGATGTTTTTCCTGTGCCTGTAGGGCCATAAAGAAGAAGTGCTTTTTTTGTTTTGCTGTGAAATTTGATGTGTTTTTTTATGTTTGTAATTGCAATTTCCTGTCCAAATATTTCCTCTGTTTTCTTTGGCTTGTATTTCTGGTTCCAGTGCATAATCATAGAATATATGGGTTGTTTTTAAAGGTTATTAGAATAATTTATTATCGTGTGCTGTCTAAATAAGCATATGTTTTTGATGCGTCTGTATCAGGATGTGATACTTGAAGTCCTGTAGTTGGTAAAGTTGTATCTGTATTTGCATCTGTTGCACTATATACTTGCCCTGCTGTGTCAGAATTTGATGCAACTGCTGTGTTTGCATTGTTCAAAACAAAATAAGTCATAAAAACAATTCCAACAATACATCCGAGCGCAATCATATAATTCCATTTGTTTTCATTTGCCATAGTCGTATTATATGTTAGATATTTATAAAGATTTCGCATAAAACACCGCCGCCCTAAGTGAGCGATATTCTAATAAAAGATTAATACAGCAAGAATACAGTCACTGCGTTCCTGCAACCCTCTGGGTAATTGCAAGATGAATTGCTGTATAAACTAAATAATCGAATGAGCGAAAGGCTGCGGTGTTTTATTATATTGACGCTAAATACTCCTTCTTGAATTCAAAGCCGTTCTTTTTTGCAAGTTTGGCAATTGCCCTGTCGAAACAGCTTCCGTATTGTGCTGCTTTTTTTGGTCTTTCTGAGAATTTATCCAATTCTGAAAATGCTGCTTTTCTCATGATTAATTTAGAGCTTGTATCATTAACTTTGAATTTAATTGGAATAGCTAATGAATATTTTATTAATTCCTTATCTAGGAAGGGAGTTCTGAATTCAAATTTTAGTGCATTTGAAATTACTGCATCCCTTAATAGATCTCTTTGATACATATTCAATAATCCTGAAAAACATTCTTCATTTGTCGGGTTTTTCTTATGCCTGTCATAACCTGCAAATAATTCTTCAGAGCCAAGACCTGAAAAGAAAATTGGTTGATGAGCTGATATTTCGTAACCAGCCACAACTACTGCTCCAACTCCTACGTTAACAACATTATTTAACGCAGTGATTTTATTATATTTCGAAGAATTTAATATTTTGACTGTTTTTGATATTATTGCTTCTGATTCTTTCAGATCAAATATCTTGAATTTGAATTCATCTTCTTTTAATTTTAGAAATTTGGCAACTTCTTTTGCATGGATTATGTCTTCAGGCATTTTAAATTGTCCATCTTGAAATCCAACACAATAACAGCTGAAATTTACTTTTAATTTTTTGCACATTGCAGCAATATAACTGCTGTCTAATCCTCCTGAAAATAATATTCCTACTTCATCTGTATTTTCAATTCTTTTCTTAATAGAATCATCGACGAGTTTTTTAAGTTTTAATGCTATTTTTGATTCGGTTATATCTTCATCTAACTCTTCTTTTGGTTTGAGAGAATTAACTATTTCCTTATATTTTTCTTCGGATATTAATTCTTCTTTGTTTGTGAAAAATTCATTAAATTCATTCATATATTTAGAATATGGGGGAGGTTTTTAAATTTAGCTATCTCCGTAAGCATCCTTAATAATATGCTCTTTTCCATGGAATTTTTTTCTTATTGGTTCTAGAAGAATATTGATTTCTTTTGCCAGTCCTGTTTTTAAGTCCATTGGATGAAGTTGTTTTGATGTGAATGCATCATGAAGCTCTTCTTTTGTTTTGAAAATTAAATTTCCACCCCATTTTTCTGGTCTTTCAATTATGAATTCCTCTCCTTTGTCTTCTTTTTGAGTCATTATTACTGTTTCTGCAAATTCAAGGACTCCATTTTCAGGATCTCCTTCTGGGCAGTAAGCATTTTTTAGTTTGTCTTTTATTATTTTTTCATCATCTAATAAATCTATTTTAGATGATTTATTCGAACTTGACATTTTTCCTTCTTGTGTTAATCCTCTTATGAACGGAATCATTAATTCTATTCTTTTTGCATAACCTATTTGAGGCAAGAATTCACGAGCAAATACAAGAATCTTTCTTTGGTCTATTGCACCCAGCTGTACATCAACATTAAGATATTCCTCATCAACAGCTTGCATTATTGGATAGATAAGACCAGAAAGTTTTGGATTATCACCCATCTTTACAACTTCAGATGCTGCTCTTGTGCAGTCATTTACAGATGTAAATGTTGACATTTTTAAAATATCAAGAACGTATTTTTTTTCAAGCTGAAAATCAGAACCTTTGACTATTTCAAAATGTTCCAGGTCTCCTCCCATTGCTTCAATCATTGCGGGTATTACAATTGCATAATATTTGTATCTTTTTTCTAATAATTCCCAAGGAGTATTATCTAATGCACCGTGAATGTCTGCCAATAAAACTTTGACTTTAAATCCTGCTTTTAAACAATCAGCTAATTTCTGAACCCACGCAAAATATCCTATGTGTGGTCTGCCTGTGACAGAAGTTCCAAGATATATAGAAGGATGTTTCTTCTCTTCAATTAATTTTTTTAATTCTTCTTCTGTTATTATTTCTTGTGTGTTTCTTGCAACTAATTCAAATCTTTGTTTTGTTGTCATATTTTCTTTATGTGCGTGTTCGTGCGTCATCTTCATATAAATAATCAAGTGTTTTAATAGTTTATTGTTTTTGAGTTATTAGAATGTGACATAATTATATTATTGAATCGCATTCTAAAATATTGGAAGACAAAATAAATAATTATGAATTACTTTTGTCTTCCACTATATCAAAATAACATTTATAAACCCTATTCAATTCTCAAGAATATGTTAATCGGTGTCGTAGGAAAAGCAAATGTAGTTGTTTTTTCAGCACTATAAATCGAAAAATATATAAACCCAAGTAAATATCTATTAATTATGGTAAATATATATAAACTTAAGTTAACAAATCTTCAGCAGGAAATTTTAAGACTGCTATTTGTAAAGGCAGGTTCATCATTAAATCAAAGACAGATTGCAAATTTTTTAGAAGTCACACAGCCAGCAGTAATGAAAGCATTACCTTATTTAGAAAAGGAAAACATAATAAATATTCAACAGGATAAAGAGTCAAGAAGATGGGCGATTGAATTAAACAGAGAAAATCACAAGATAATGCAATTAAAGTATATTGATAATTTAAAGCAGCTTTATGAGTCAGGATTAGCGGATTTTTTAGAAAAAGAGTTTGCCGGAGCAACTATAATTTTATTCGGAAGTTATTCGCGAGGCGAAGATATAATGAATTCAGACATAGATATTGCAGTGATAGGCAGAAAGGATAAATTATTTGATTTAGCAACTTATGAAACATATTTAGAAAGAAAAATTAACCTTAACTTTTATAATGATTTCAAAAGCATACATAAAAATCTGAAAGAAAATTTATGCAATGGAATCATACTTACTGGGAGTATTGAATTATGAGACCAATAAAACAATTTGGAGAATTTGTTAATGAAAGAATTGTTAAGAAGCAAAGCATAGATAAATCAAGAGCAGAATTTTTGATTAAAGAAGCGGAAAATAGCCATAAGAATTTATTGGAAAAAATACAGAAAATAAAATTAAATAACGATAATGCTAATGATTTTATAAAATCATGTTACGATATATTGCTTGAATTAATAAGGGCAAAAATGCTTCTGGAAGGATATAATGCTTCTGGGCAGGGAGCGCATGAAGCTGAAGTATCATATATGCGAATAATTGGATTTGATGAGAAAGATGTGCAATTTGCAGACCAGCTGAGATTTTTTAGAAATGGAATGTTATATTACGGAACCATTCTTGATAAAGAATATGCAGAAAAAATCATAGAATTTACAAAAAAAATGTATCTCAAATTAAAAGAAAAAATAAATCAGAACTAATAAAATACGGAGTGAAATAAAATGCTTATAGGCGTCGTTGGCAAGGCCAACACAGGAAAATCTACATTCTTTAAAGCTCTCACTTTAGCAGACATATTAATAGCAAACTATCCGTTCGCAACAATCAAGCCAAATCATGGAATTGGATTTGTTAAAATAGACTGCGTTGACACGTTCTTTAATACACAATGCAATCCAAGAGAAGGATTCTGCATAAATCACAAAAGATTTGTTCCTGTTGATGTTTTGGATGTTGCAGGATTAGTTCCAGGAGCGCACGAAGGAAAAGGTTTAGGAAATCAGTTATTGGATGATTTAAGGCAGGCAGATGCATTGATTCATGTTGTTGATTTTGCAGGCTCAACTAATGAACGAGGAGAGCCGATTGAATTAGGAAATTATGATCCTATAAATGATATTAAATTTTTGGAAGAAGAGATTGATTATTGGTATTTAGGAATAATAAACAAAGGCTGGGAAAGATTTGCAAGACAAATTCAGCAGGAGCATTCTGATGTATGTAAGGCATTAGGAAAACAATTATCTGGTCTTAAAGTAACAGAAGAAATGGTTGAGGATGTTATAAAAAAATTAAATATCAACAAAGAAAAACCTGCTTCATGGACAGATGATGATTTGATGAATATCGCAAAAGCATTGAGGAAAATAACAAAACCCATGATAATTGCAGCAAACAAAATGGATTTAAGAACAGCACCTGAAAATTATGAAAGAATAAAAAAATTATTTCCTGAACTTATTATAATTCCCTGTTCAGCAGAATCAGAATTAGCATTTAAAGAAGCATTAAAACATGAATTAATAAAATATGTTCCTGGTGAAAAAGATTTTGAATTCATAGAGGGAAAATTAAATGACAAGCAGAAAACAGCTTTGAATTTTATTAAAGAAAATGTTATTAATAAGTATGGTTCGACGGGCGTGCAAGAAACAATTAATGCCGCTGTTTTTGATTTATTGCATTATATCGCAATATTTCCAGGAGGAGTTAATAAATTAACAGATCAATATGGAAGAACACTTCCTGATTGTTTTTTAATGCCTCCTAAAACAACAGCACTTGATTTTGCATTCAAGCTTCATACTGATTTTGGGCAGAACTTCATTAAAGCAATTGATGTCAAAAAGAAAATGCCTGTCAGCAGAGACCACGAATTAAAGCATTTAGATGTTGTTGAGATACATTCGGGGAAATAATTCTTTAGAGTAATGATTCTTATATGGGTTTCCATTTGGAAACTGATGTTGTAGACGTTAGTTTCCATTTAGAAACGAAAGATTTTCTCTCTCCACACCCAACTAATCCGAAACATCCAACAATCCCTGCCGTTGCAATTATTTTTGTTAAGCTTGTCATTTTTTAATCATCTCACTTTATTTTTGTTTGTTTTTGGATTATTTCATTAAATTTAAAGCATATTCTGTTGCAAAAACCCCGGCATAATAACATCCTTCAGAACTTGCAATATTTATTAGATATTCAGTGGGCTTTCCTTTTCTATTACTTGAAATTAACCATCCGGCAAGTAAAGCTCCACCACAAAGTGCGTAAGCATTTTTACCGCAAGTAAGTCTTGTTGCAACTCCGAGTGTCATACCATATCCTGCAGAAATTAAGCCTCCAATCATCTTCTTCTTTCCTGTGATATTATTTACTTTACACTCTAAAGTTTTATCAGTATCTTCTGTCATTTTTTATTCATCTCGTTTTGATTTCCCCTTTTGTATCCTTCATAAACTAACCTTGTTAAAAGTAAAAAATACTTTTCAGTAGCTTCATTTTTCCAACACATTTTGGGAAGATTAAAATCCATCTCATATAACTCATCTTTTTTGTTTAAAATACCGAGCTTCTTTAAATTCTCTTCAGAAACATCAAAAAATGCACGATTGTTTTCATGTGGCATTCTCTCTTCGTCTAAAATAATAAGATACTCTAGACTATCTTTAGAGGCATCAAAAAATGCATGAATGCTTCCCATATCTATATAAGGTATTTTGATGTAAATTACATCATACTTATTTCCTGTGATTGAGATATTTGGAATTGCCGATATAAGTCTCTCTAATTGTTTTAAATATACACATATGTGTTCTGAATCTTTTGCATCAGTCATTTTTAACCCCAATCATTTATATTGTTTACCTGCATTGTAAGCCTTTAAGCATAGAGTATATATTTCACACAGAATTTCCCTGCTTTTTGAATCTATATCGTTCCCTTCATTGTAATTTCTTCTGAACAACTCATTTCCTATTAGTATACTGTCTAACGAGACTGAATCTTTACCAGATTTCATTTGCACAAAAAAACCTGTTTTTTGCAATGGAAATGTTACAAGAAGCTTATCATTAAGATTGTCACTTTCTGTGAAAACCCCTTTATCGTTAATGTTATATATAATTTCTTTAATATTTTCAATGTTTATGTTCTTTTTTTCAGTCATTTTATTTCTCCCTTATTTGATTTATTCATTCTAACTATACAATAGTAACATATTAACAAGTATATAAATATTTGTTGTCAGGTTATCTGACAATAACTTTATAAATACATTTATCTCACCAATATTATGGACAAAGATGTATTGAAACAATTAGGATTGACTGATTCAGAAGTGGATGTTTATCTTGATTTAGTCATTCATGGAGATTCTTTAGCCAGTGAGATTGCATCAAGGTCTAAGATTACAAGAACATACGTTTATGATGCATTAGAACATTTAATAGATAAAGGAATAATAAGTTATGTCCTGAAAAACAATAGAAAAATATTTCAAGCGAGAGCACCAGATAAATTAATAGAGTATGTTGAATATAAAGAGAAATTGTTAGAAAAACAAAAACAAGATATTAAAAAATTAGTTCCTGAATTAAAAAAACTTCAGACACCAAAATTAAACAAACCTGTTGTAGAAGTTCTTGAAGGACCTGAAGGACTTAAAACAGCTCTAAATGATATTGTTAAAGAAGGTCATGAAATCTATGCCTGGGGCGGTACAGATGAAAGTTATAAATATTTGCCTGAATTCATCTTAAAAAAATACATAAGAGAAAAAGCAGAGAAAAAAATCAAAACAATCCAACTTTATAGTGAGGGGAAATTGCCTTTAGAGGGTTTGTTTTACAAAAACATAAAAATCCCAAAAGAATATTCTGCTCCTGTTACTGTTGGAACATATGGTAAAAAAACAGTTTTATTTATATGGACAGATATACCCGTAATAGTTCTTATTGACAGCAAAGAAGTTGCAGATTCTTTTAAACATCATATTAAATTCTTGATTGAAAAAATGAAGAAATAATTCTAAAATTTTAAAGAAAAATAAGAAATAAAAAAAATTATTATTCAACCTTGAAATACATGTATGTTACAACACCTACAAGGAATGTCATGAATATTATTTTTCCGAAGACATTCAAGTTAGGAGCAGATGTGTCAAAAACAGCATTTCCAGTCATTAGATTGTCTTCATAGACTGCATTTCCTTGAATTTGTGGTGTTGTGGTATTAGTTATACTGAATAGCATTATTATTGCTCCGATTACGATAACAATTCCAAGAATTGATAAAAGATACATTGGTGTTTTGTCCTGCATTTTAGACCTCGTTTATTTGATTAAATTATGTTTTTTTAATAATTTTTTATAAGTGTCAAATTCTTTTGTCTCTTTTATTTCAGCCAGTCTTTCTGGTGGAAGTTCGAGAAGCCAATCGTGTGTTTTTTTAAGAAATTCTTTTACTTCATCATCATCTAATTCAGAGATTTCAACTTTTGTTATCAGCTCATCTTTTTTCTTTTCATGTGTCTGTGCGAATTCTTCTATTTCTTCTTCATCCAAAATATCTGCTTTTGATTTTTTTGAGAAATTTAATTTTTTAAAGAATTTTCTTAATAAGCTTTCATGTTCAACTTCTATTTTTTCCATGACTTCTTCCTCGACTTTATTCACTTCTTCTATTTTGGATTCCATTTCCTGAAATTCTTTTTGGTCTTCTTTAGAAATTTGGGCATTTTCTACTGCTGCTTTCTTTTCTAGGTCTTCTTTTATATCTTCCTGAACAGCCTCTTTTGACCTTGATTTTAAATTGAATACTTTTTTCCAGAAAGGCTCTGCTTTTTTCTTTTCATGAATGTAATGTTTTAAATCATTGTTTATTTCTATTTGTTTATCCATATTTTTACCTCACAATATGTATCAACTACTCTTCTATGATTTATCTTCGTGTATTTAAATTTATTGATTTTAAAATGGTTTCGGCAGGGAGTTAAACATGATTTTTATCAGATCTGTAAAACTGAATGTCATAAGTGCTATGCCGTATGTGAAAAAATATTTGAAAAACATTATCAGCAGGAGCAGTTTTATTATTTTTCCCAAGCAAGTATATGCCAGAAATTTCCAAAAATCAAATTTGATTGATCCAAGAAATGCTGATAAAGGTTCTAATGGAAAGAATGGAATAAAATGCCCGAAAAAAATCATCGAGATGCCCCATCTTGAAAAATCTTTTCTGAACTGCTTGATGTGTTTTTTTATTATTTTTTTTGTGACAATATCACTAAATAAATATCCGAACCAATAATCTACTATTCTTCCCAAAACCACACCTGAAAAACAGGCAATTGTTGTGTAATATGGATTGGCATTTGCAAGTATATAAAATGCAAACAAGAAATCAACAGCCAGCGGGAAAATCAATAGACTACCTATAAATGCAATTATGAAAAGCCAGATGAATGATTGCTCATCAAGCTGCTGAAGAATAAATTTGTAATTTTCATTCAGCGAAGGATTGTTTTGGATGAGTTGTTCAAACAAAGGCTGTAGTAATGTTATTGCAACAGAAAACAGGCAAAGAATTACTGCAAACCAAATTATTCTCTTATTTTCCTTCCAGAAAGATTGTTTCTTTATATCCTTTTTTTTAAATTTTGGTTTTGGCATTTTAATTCCTTTTATTTTAAAACCTTCAATATATACTCTTCTCTTATATGCAGCAATTCATAGCTTGCAACATCTGTTCCGAATTTTGAAATAAAATCATCAAGCACACATTGGATTTTATCTTTGGGCAGTATAAATTCAAGATGTAAATCATAACATCCTATGTGCTGTAATATGGAATTGCAGTCAGGATGCATGGTGTAATAGGAAATAAGTTCTTTCTTTTTTGTCTGGTCCTGCAATCTTATAAAAAAATGATAATATTCAAGATTTAATTTGTTAAAATCAAGCCTGACTTTTAGACCAAGTATTAGTTTTTTCTTAATGATTTTTTTAAATCTATGTGCAACAGCTTCTGGTGTCAAATTTACTTTTTCGGCAATTTCAGTAAATTTTGCCCTTGAATTCAGGGAAATTTCCCTTAGGATTTTTTCTTCTGTTTCATCATCAGGTTCAATTCCTTTTGAAATTTCAAATTTCCAGTTATATAAAAAATCCCCTTTTTCGTAAAGATATTTTTCATTGGTTATGCTTGCTGTTGTGGTCTTTAAAATATGTCTTTCCTGAAAATAAGAGCCATATAAACTGAAAAGTTTTTCGCAGAAATCACTGAATTCAACATCATCTTTTGCAAAAACAGTAATAATATAATCAAAGTTTCCTTCTGTATTCGCAAACCAGGAAACTCTTTTATGCTTTGTCACATAATCAATGAATTCCTGCCTTTTTTCTTTTGCCAGATTTTTGTTTTTTATCAGTATTTTATATGCAAATGCGGGTGCAGAATTTATTATTGCCCAGTATCCTGTTATGATTTTATTATCCTCAAGCCTTTTTATCCTGTACTGGACAACTTCCTTGCTTAAACGTGTTTTTTTACCTATCTGTATAGAGGATACTCTTACATTTTTATCTAGTTCCCTTAATATTGCTATATCCTTTGCATCAAGCCCTAGATTAAACTTCGATTTGAGCATAATCTATAATAACCAAACATTAGTATATAAATATTTCGTTTTTATAAAAAAAACAATGCGAAATCTTATATATCTATATAACTACTTAATAGTTATTACAAGTTAAAAAAGATTGGGGGTAAAATAAAATGAATGAACAAATAAATAATCCGACTATGAAGATAAGATATAATATATCATCGCAAGATGAATTAAAATTAGTAGAAGAAGGGATGAACTTATTATTTTCTTCTTATGATTTAAGAGCGAATGGTAACATATCTGTTTCAAGATTCAATGGGCTTGGAGCAAAACCTGGTCTGGAAAATAAACTCATAATAGTTGAACCTGGAGACAAAAACTCTCACATTGAGGGTTTGTTTGAATCAAAAAATAACACAAACTCTGAAGGAACAGCCAGCACTAAATTTCTAGCGGGCGCATTTCCAGGACGTTTACTCCTAGAAATTAACGAATATTCTTATACAATTTTTTACAATAGATTAAATTTGGCGAGATAAAATGACAGACATGAATATAAAATACGAACTATTATCGAAAAAAGAATTGCCCTCGTTAGAAAAAGGGATGGAATTATTGCTATCTTTTTATGGATTGAGTGGAGATGGTACAGCAGTTGTTTCACATCACTTAAGCGACAATAATTTTTTTTTGATAAAACCAGGAGAATTTTCTCGTATTCATGAATTATATGAACGTGAAGACCGAGAACCTAAAGCAGTTGGTGCTAGGATTATAAAAGCATCACAAGAATTTTTATATTTAAAGATGAAAAATTATTTTTTTTCAATCGATTACGAATCAATAAAAAGAAAATTACGATAAAACTTAAATCGAGGTAAATAAAATGACAACATTAGAAGATCTTCAAAGAAAAATACTGCACGCGGAAGTAGAAAAAGAAATTGAAAGATCAACAAAAGAAAGAAGAAAAATCTATCATGGTTTCGTATCTGACAATGAAGTAAAAAAGATAAGAAGAATGATTGAAGAACAGAAAAAACCTTCTGCTGAAACAATAAAAAAAATCAGAGAAAATATACTTGAAGTGAAAGCGGGTGTGGAAAAGTCCCGATTGTGTGAACCCCGCGCGAAAGATTGGTTGCAGAAACCAACACCAGAAAACTCGGATTCTTATTTTAAAATTTCAGAACAGGAACTCATTTTAGCAGGCATAAATACAGACTATACTAGTTTTCAATTAAACAATCTGAAAGAAGTGCTGGGCTATATGCATGAATACCTGCAAAATACTGCGTATAAACAAGAATATCCACAATTTCAGGCAGAATATAATCCGTTAAAGGCTGCAAAAATATGCGAAGCTCTAGAAAGGCGGGCGATAAGGCTTGGGCTGAGAGTTGTCAAAGAAAATCCAAAATTACCGAAGGAATCGATAGGATTCCAAGAAAATTCAAAATTTATTAAAGATATTTATGAATTGGCTGAAAACGCGGAAATAGAAGCGAATAAGGAAATAAGTATCTATGGACGGCATCATATGAAAAAAGATGAATTAAGAAATAATCCGAGGTAAATAAAATGACATCAGTCGATGCAAAAAAATATTTTGAATGTTATATGAAATCAATAAACAATCCTTTGCCTTAATTAAAAGAAACATTCGACGAGGAGTTTAAGATGTTGGATTTGTATATTGATTTGTATATTATTAAAGATTTGAATAGACGATGTGGTGCGGAAAGTTATCCTAGAAGAGTTCTAGATGTTGGCTGCGGTGCAGGAAGACCATTAGATAAGTTAGCAAGTAAATATTATTCTAAAGATATAGAGTTTTATGGGATTGACAAGAGTAAAAATATGATACTCGCGGCCTTAGAAAGAGGCAGTTTAGATAATGTTGTTCTTATACAAGACGATATATTAAGAACTGTTCTAAAAGATAATCTATTCGATATTGTTTATTCAACTTACAACACAATCGGTTCGATTGAACCTAAAGAAAGAGAAGAATTTATACGTCAGAAAATATGTTTGGCAAAACCAGAAGGTAAAATACTAACATTTAGCTGGTCTCAAAACGAGTTTACAACAGAATTCCTTAAGAAGTATTACAAACACATAGGCATGGGACTGAAAGAAATAAATTCTGAAAAAGCCGAAACAGAAAAAGGCACTGTTTATCGGATACACCCGCATAAAATAGGAAAGATTTACAATGATAACAGCATAAATGTTATTTCGACAAGAGATGTTGGAAAATTATGGACTTGTGCCATTGGACAAAAATGAGATTAAATGGGGACGCCGAGATTTGAACTCGGATCCGACGGTGACTGCTAGAAGTGTCATTGGCTTTCGCCTCAGCGCTCCAAGTTGGAGCCGTCTATTCTAGCCAGGTTATACTACGTCCCCACACATAGAATAAGAATTATTATGGGTTTATAAAATTATTGTTTAAATGGGCGAAAGGAAGATGGGTATAAATAGGTAGTTTTTGTTTAGTAAGTTGCGCTACATAATATTTTACAAAAGCATTTTTTACTGCTAATGCATATTTATTTAGAGCATCATCGTTTAAATCTACATTGTCTATAAAATTCTGCTCAAGTAATAAAGTGGGAATTTTATTAGGTATTCTTTTATCTCCTATTGTTGCTGTAACTCCTCTAGCAGTCCCACCATATGCACTTATTTCTTTGAAATCCATATGAATTTGAATTTTTCCTTTTTTCTCTAGAATTTTTATTTCACGTTGATCTGTTTTCGGTCTAGGATTTTTTGGCAAAAGTAGAGAAAATTCTTCCCCAATATATTTCATTAATAATACAGAATTATCATAATCGGCTTGATTTTCAAAATAAGGACTTACTAATATTGAATATGAGGGTTTTGGCGGAGGAAGTTTTCTTTTTATTATTTTTTGTTTAGTTTTAGGATCAACATCATCGAAATGCAGACTTAAAAAAACATCTCCACTATCTTGTCCTGCAATTCTTGTGATATATACAGGGGTTAAATCCTCATAAGATAATCCCCTTCCTCCTGATTTTTTCCCTTTTCTAGATCTGAGTTTAGGAATATCATGTTTTATTTTATATCGGGAATTTACAAAAGCATTCACTTTAGGATCATTCATGTATGTTTCAAAATAAGAATTATATTTTGTTGAATCTTTTGTCAAATCTACTTGAAATCTAGGATCTTGATTTAATAAATCTGTGAGTTTTTTTGCCACAACTAAATTTAAATAGAATTCATCTGTTTTAGTCTTATAGTTTTTTGCGCCTAATTGTCCGCTTATTTCATACGGACCATGTCCGGGATCAATTATGATCCGTAATTTCTTTTGCACAGAATTATTTTGTTCTTTTTTTATTTCTTTATCTTGCTTTAATTTTTCTTCTTTGGATTTTAATAGCAAATCATCAATTGAATGAGAACTAGGGAGATTTTTGTTTTCTAACTCGTATGCAAATTTTATAGGTATAGTAGAACAACCTGTATTCAATAACAGGCTTGTTAATAATGTATATGTAAATATTCTTTTAAGCATATTTCCCCCTAAGTGAGCATAATAATAAATAAAAAAAGAATTAGTTTAAAAAACTATTTGTATTGTGATTATTTCTTTTTCCTGACTCTTTTTTCTTGTTTGACTACAAACATTAAGAAAATCAAGATCAAAATTATCAAAAATATTCCCAGATTTACATACCAACAATACGAATTATACCATTGTAATCCTGTCATTCCTGGTGTATGTTTTATGATTAATTTTATTGAAGGACTATCTGCATAACCGCCGAAACTATCTGATGCTGTTATGATTATAGATTCATTTCCATACCATGCATAATCAGGATAGAAGGTTACTGAATTTCCGTTAACTATGGATTTGATGTGTTTGGATTCTGATACTGTGTATTTTAATGTGTTATTGTCAGGATCTGTAAAGAATTTTGATGCATCTAGTGTGAATTTATCATTTTCAAGAATCTCAAATCTTAGCTGCGTATAATCTTCTGTTAAATTATAGACTTGATTGTGTGATTTAGGCAAGCCTGTAATCAAGATTATGAATATTAATGCGCCTAAAAAGATGCACAATAATATTAATAAAATTATTTTCTTTGCTTTGATTCTGTTCCAAAATTTATAAGGATAGTGAGGTCCTTTTATTTGGAAAAATATTATTAATGCGACAACAAGCATGATTGCAGCCAATTCATAGAAACTGAACTGTCTGCATACTGTGCCGTATATGAAATATTCAAATGTTTTTCTTAACATTGTTTTGTCTTTCAAAGTTACTTTGATGTCTTCTGAATATTCCATATCAGAATCTTTATGTTGGATTGTAAGTGTGCCTGTGTATACTGCTTCTTCTTTGTCTTGAGAATCAATGTCGAAATGCAGTGCTTTTTTCTCTCCTGCTTCAAGTGTAATTGAAGATTCTTTTAAGTCAAGAAGATTTGTTGAATCCTCTTTCCAGACTAATTTGTAATCGCCTTCAACAATTCCTTTGTTTTCAATGACTGTTGTAAGCATTTCAGGATCGTAATTTATTCTGAATTTATTGTTGTTTATTTCTACATTGTGGCACTGATATTCTGTATTTGCCTTTATCCATAAATTATCGCTTGTTTCGATTCCATTAGATAGTGTTGCGGTTGCCTTGATGTTATAAAGATAATTTGTTTCTGGACCGAATATGGATAATTTTATTGTTTCATTTTCACCAGGCATCAATGTGACTCTGTTTTTTGAAAATGACGCTGTACCAGGATTTCCATCTAAAGACAATCTAATTGTTTCTGTGTATTTTCCTTTGTTTTCCACAAGAAGGTAATATGTATAAAGATATGTTGAGCATATTTCTTTTGCATTGTTCTGTGATGTTTTGTTTATGATTGAGATTGTGTGTTCATAGCAAGGAAGCACGTTTAATGAAACTTCTTTTGTTTTTTCAATATCTCCTAACTCTGATATGAAATTTAATTTGAATGTGTATGTTTTATCTTCATTTCTGAATTCGTGTGTGTCTATATTCAGATAAAATGTTTTTGCTTCTGAAGGATTTAGTGAGAATTTTCCCTCTTCACTAAGATTTAATCCGTCTATTGATACGAATTTTGGAAGAGATTCTGTGTCAAATGTAAAATTATTTTTATAGACTGCGTTATTTGTTATTGTAACAGGAATCTGTTTCATCCAAATTCTGTTGCAGGCAAATTCATTTTGTGTGTCTGCTGGATTGTTATTTATGAATACAGAATATTCATATGCTCTTAATATGCTTAATTTTGTTGATAGTTGCGCTTCTAAATTGTTGTTTTGTGAATGTGCTGAGAATATTATTTCTTTGTCTCCGTAGATAGAACAGTCGAATTTAATTGATGCATCGAATTCAAATACCTGTTCTGGAAATAATGTGACTTTATTTGCTGAATATTTTGTATTTACATCATAATTGTTTGAGATTATATATGTTTCTGTGTATGTTCCTACGTTTTTAATGCCGACATTATATTTTGCTTCTGAGCAAGGCATAATTGGTCTTGTTGTATTTCCTGTTTTTTGGTAATCAATGACCCACATCTGTAAATTCTGGCATTTTTGTGTTGTTATTTCTTTCTTTATTTCTTTCTGCACTCCTAAATTTGAGCTGATTGTAAATATTGCTTCTTCTGAACCTGATGCGCATGGTGAGTTATAATAGATAAAGATATCTTTTGATTCGTGTGAAGGTATGTTGAATGAAACTTCTGAGAATGTGACTTTTCCTTTTAATTCATTTGTATTAATTGTGAATATTGTATCATAAGATCCTGTGTTTGTGATTGTCATAATATCAAACTTTGTTGAGCATTCGCATACGTTTAGCTTATCAAATGCAGATGTAACATAGAACTCTTTGCTTGTGCTGTATGTATTTACTTCTATTTCAGCCAATGCACCATATATTGTAATCAAGAACAATGTGATGAATATTACTGCGAATAATGCTTCTTTAATATTTGTTTTTCCTTTCATTTTAGTTACCTTTTTTAGTTTGAATTGTTGATTGTGAATTGTATTTTGCATCGGGTGTTAAGTGTACTGTCCAATATGTTAAGTTTTCAAAATTTATTGTCGTTATCTCGTTAGATATCGAATCCAAGGTTATTATATTTTTATCTTTTGCATCATATTTTATGAGCATCATATTTTTTCCATAATTAGTTACTGTGCTGGCTATTTTATTATCATTAACATATATGAAATTTTCTATGGGATGAAGACCTGCAGAAGTTATGAATTGATCTTTTATTTCGTATGATTTATTTATTTTTGTTGCAGGTTTAGGTGCGCATCCAACAGCTGTGCCTAAATATAATAATGCTAATGAAGCTCCTAACATCATAAGGCGACCTATTGTTCTTGAATTATTATGATTTTGAGTAGAAATATTAGAGGGAGATTCATTGTTTTGAACTGTTTTATCAAGACTCATAAATATTACCCCCATTAATGAATGTGATATAAATTAATTATCGTGGTGTGCCCACTTTTTCTGTTTTTACAATATACTCTTGAAAACTGATTTCATCATCAGAGTTACGAAGTACAATATATGTTTTATTTGTTTTAATATCTTTTAATGTGACTCGTCTACCTTCATAAGGAAGACTCTCAACTTTTAATTCAAGTTCGCTTGGTTTTGCTGACTCTGAAAAAACATCTTCGTCATTATGTGAATTAAGTTTCGCTTTTTTTGCATGATTTAGGTAATCAACAACACCATATGCCATTGCACCTAACAGTGCTGTTGCACCTACGGTGGTGTATATCTCTGTCATAAGTGAAACGTTTGATGGATCCATTTTTCTTCTCCAATAAAAAATTAAAAAAAAAGAATAAAAAAAATTAATAGTATGTTTCTGGTTCGTTTTTGTTTTCTTTCATTTTGTTGTATCCGATTATTAATCCGATAACTAACAATATGATTACTAAAACAACCAAACCAATCTGCAATCCATTTTTAACATTGTCCCAATTTGCTCCTGCTGCTTTTGTTATTTTTGCTGTAACTGGAATTTGTTTTGCTTCTGAACCTGTTTCAACATTTATTGTGAATGCTTTGTCTCCAAGTTCTGCGTCACTATTTGCGCTAACATACAAATAAACTGTTTTTGCTTGTCCTGCTGGAACTACGATGACTGCTGATGGGTCGATTCTTGTAGTTGCCCATGCTGATGCACCTGAAACACTTATTGTATATGTTTTTGCAACATTTGCTGAGTTGCCAATCATGATAGGGTAAACAACACCTGTTCCTTGTGCAACTTCCTGTGAGCTAGGAACTGTTATAACAGTTTTGTCTGAGCCTGCTGGTAAAGTTGATCCGCATGTATTGCTTGAAACTACATCAATTGTTCCTTCTGTGACTGTTGTCTCATACTCGTCAAATTCGACTTTGATTGTTACATCATATGTTCCTGCTTTTGCGCATTCTGGAACTCTTAATAACAATTCTTCGAATGTTTTTGACTCGTCTGCATCTAATTCAGTCATGAATTCGGATGTTTTTATTCCTAATTCTGGAATTGATAATGTTATTTTCAAATCTTCTAAATCATCGCTTCCCATATTCTTTACTTTAACAATTGCTGTGAATGCTCTTCCTGCGATAACTTCTTCTGGATTGAATGAATAATCTTTTATAATAACTGCTGAATCTCTTGCGATTCCTGTTACATGCAATTCATAATCTTGTGAAAATGCTGTGCTGTCTCTGTCTCCAACTAAGATTCTTAATTTGTAGTAATCTTTGTCCATTTTTTCAGGAACTTCTAATTTTAATGTTTTACATGTTGTGTCGTTTCCTGCAAGATCGAATGTTGATGTTTCGTCAGAAATTTTTGTTGACTCATAGGATGAATATCTATAACCATAGATATCTGCTTCTATTTGTACATCTTTTACATCTGCTAATGCTTGTACACAAACTTTGACGTCAAGGTCTTCGCCTCTTTCAACCTGCAAGTTTCTTGCATGTCCGTCTGCTATACTTACTTCTTCGCCGTTTATTTTAACATACTCGACGTTCAAGTTGACTGCTGCTGCGTATGCAGTTATAGCAATCATTGCTACTAATACTAATACAAATGCTTTTATTGTATTTTTCATTTTGTTTACCCCCGATATTTAACGTAATTTTTTGTTCTCGTATTATACTCTTTGAGTATGATTTTGTTCACGCTGTTCTCAAATCCCTCTGGGATTTTGTCACTTTTAAATGAGTAAAGCGTTATCCTTTATAAAGGTTTCGGTTTTAACCATATATTAAGTGGTTTATCTTACAATGATCTCTCTGTATTTGATTCTTTTGACGTCTTCATTGCCTACTGTTATTTTCAAATAATAAGTTCCTGCTGGTGCGTCATAGATAGGCAAAGTTAATGTTTTTGTTGCTTCCTGTCCTTTTCTTAGATCAAATGCAGATGTTTTTTGCTTGATTCCTAATTCGAAAATTTCTGCAGTCATTTTTACATCTTCTAATTTATAGCTGTAAAAATTTTCCATATTTACTTCAATAGTTAATTCGTCATCGCTTCTTAATATTTCTCCTTTTCTATCTATTCCATCAAGCAAAATTCTTCCAATATACAATCCTTCTGTGTCTTTTTCTATGTCTGCTGGTTTTTGATAAACTCTTTCTATAATTAGTGCTGTTGTTGTGTCTGTTGCTGTGTTTCCGTTTGCATCAAAAACAGTTAATGTTATTGTATATCTTCCTATTTTGTTGAAATAAGTATAATCGAATGTTGGTGTTGTTGTTCTTATAACAGAACCGTCTCCAAAATTCCATTCATAAGCGATTATTGCTCCTGTTGAACCAGATGCATCAAATGTTAAAGGCTCATTCATGTATCCATTGTATGGTCCGCCTGCATCTGCATTTAATGTTGTGTTTCCTGAAAATGCTCTTATTGCAGGGCAAAGAATTGTTTGAACACTATTTACATCAGTTATTATTGCAGCAGGTATATATGTTCCTGCTGTTGTATATCTGTGTCTTGTCTGTATTCCTGCTCCTGTTGTTCCGTCTCCAAAATCCCATCCAACTGTGAATGCAGTATTTGTTGATCCAAGTTGAGTTATTGTAAATGTAACATCCAAAGGAATATTTCCTGATGTTGGAACTGCTGAACATACATAATATGTTCCGTTTCCAGATGTTCCTACATTAACAATAACAATTATTTCATCATAATCATTATCCAAATCATATGCTCTCAAAGTCAATGTTCCTGAGCCAACTGCAATTCCAGTTACTTCAAGATTTGAATATCCTAAATTTGTTATCTGTGCATCAAAATAAGCTGAATTTTCTGTTACTGTCCATACAAGATTTCTCTGGTCTTCCAGATCATATCCGTAAGGTGTTAAATCTAAATTATATATTTGTCCGACATTAATATTAATGTCTGCAATAGGACTTATTGTTGGCACATTATTTAATATTGTCAAATTAACTTGTGCTTGTCCTCCTGTCTGTCCTGTAAAGTTGAAAGCGAATGCAAATACATTGCTGTCTCCCAAGAATGCATGTGTCAATGGTATCATGTCTAATCTATAATAATACCAGTTGTCATTGAATGTCATTTCTGTAAGATCTGCTCTTCCGCCAGGCAAACTTACAAGTGATGCCGCTGTAACAATGTCTTCTGTCACAAAAACATGATTTGTAACATCATAGACCTGGAATTTTACGTAAAGAGCTTCTCCTCTGTAAAATACTCCATCTAAATTATGAAATGCTGAATCATTATATGTTGCTAAATTGATTATATCATATTGTCTTGCCCAAACATCAAATGTATATCTTGGATATGTATCTGTATCATTGATGTATCCTGGTGCAACTGCTGTTGCATAAACAGTGTAAGTTCCTGCTGAACCAACCGGCATTGTTCTATAAACAGTGCATGCTCCTGCAAGTGTTGTTGTACAGCTTGCAAATGGTGTTCCGTCAAGGAAATATACATCAACATCTACATTCTGTGCTGGCAAGTTGTTTGTAGTTACTGTTATCTGACATGACTGATTCTGTCCTTCGATGACTGTTCTAAAACAATTTATGTTTGTGATATTCAAAATTCCTGTCACAACAACATTGTGTGTTATATATGCTGTTAATCCATAAGGTCCGTCTGAAACAGTCAATGTTACAGGATATGTTCCTGGTGCAATATATGAATGTGTTATGATTGGACTATTGCCTGAAGACTGTGTTATTCCGTCTCCGAAGTTCCATGAATATGTCAATGGATGTCCTAATGAATCAACACTTGCTGATCCGTCAAATGTTATAACTTCATTTACAGCTGGTGCTAATGGTGTGTATGAAAATGCTACTGTTAATGTGTGTGTTCCACTTGTGACTGTAACTGCTGGGCAATTTGCTACTACGCTTGCGCCTGTTCCATCCATAATTGTTAAAAATGAATTATATATTGCAGGCACTGTGTATGTGTGTGCGTTAGTTGCTCCTGTTCCTGCTGTTCCATCATCAAAATTCCATGCGTAAGTATAAACTCCTGAACCACCTAATGCTGTTGCACTGAATAAAACATTCAATGGTGCTGCTCCTGTTGTAGGTGTTGCGTTACATGTTGCGCTTAATGCTAAAGGTGCTGCTGAAATTGATGCATATGCTTGTCCTACATAATAATTTCCTGGAATGTAGACATCGCATCTCCATGTTTCTCCTGCAAGAGTTATTCCTGCAGGTATGTTGTGTTGTTGGTATGAACTTTGATAAACATTATTTCTAAACCAATAGTAATAATAATATGATGAAGTTCCTCCTACAACTGTACAATCTAATTGATCTCCTGCAACAGGATTAGCTGGCTGTATAATTACAGTTGCTGCGCTAACCATGCATGCGAGTGCAAAAAACATTAAAACAAATAATATTATTTTTTTCATTTTGGTTCACCTGTGAATTTTTTAATTTAAATTTTATATATAACTCCTGCTTTTACATTATTTTCTTTTATTTCCATATTTCTTTGATCTATTTTTTGTTGGATATTTTCAAATCCTCCGAATGCAGACCAATGTTTGCTTAAATCAATTGTTCCATTGATTCTATATGTATTTTGGTCTATGTTTAATGGAAATCCTGATTTTGCTTCTCTAGTCATATGTTCATAATCTAGATTTAATCCTAATCTTCCGAATTTTAGTTTGCTTCCGACTAAATATCCTTTTTCATTGGATTTAGATGTTTGAGCTGCATATCCCGGTATAGGTGATTTGTCTTTTTGTGTTTTGTTTCCATATAATAAGTTTCCATGTACATCAAATTCAAAAGATGGATTTGATTCATTACTTCTAACACCTAATCCTATTCCTGGGCCAACAATTTTTTCTGTTGTTGTAGTATTTGCATTAATAACTGCGCCATTATAATTCATATTAATATTTTCAAGGTCTAATTGTCCAAGTACATTAGGATTAAGATAAATATTATTTCCTATTTTCACTCCAATAATCGCTTGTCCTGAAAATTCTTTACCGGAATATGTTCCAATTCCTAAATTAGCAATATTATCATCAAATGTTCCTGCTTTGAAATTTCCTTCTGCACCTGCTTTTATGTAAGCATGTTTTCCTTCTGCAGAACCTTGAATTGCTAACATTAAACCATCATCATTTAAACTTATGTCTGAAAATATAGTTTCTTCATTTCTATTATTTGATTCATATCCACCTATTAATTGTAATTCAAGATTTGTATAGGGTTTATTTGAATTTTTATTTTTACCATTATCTTTCTTTCCTTTTCCAGAAGTTACTGGTGTTGGTTGAACAGGTTCTGTTACTTTTATATCTAATTCTTTTTCTTGTTTTCTATTGTACATGTCTTTTTGTCCATAAATAGTCATATTTTCTGGAATTATTAAATGTCTGTTTTCTGTTGTTGCTGTTTTTCCTGATGAAACTAATTTTCTTCCTTTAATTTTTCCATCATAAATTATGTCTTTGATTTTTGAAGAATCTTCAATATCGGGAACAAATTGTATTTTAGATGTATCCAAATTAACTCCGTAATTTATTTTATAATTTAATGCAACCACTTCTTTTATTTTTTCATTATCTTTTCCAAATTTATAATTTGAATTATTGAATATCTGATTCCATCTTGAACTTAACCAAGTATCTTTATCAAGAACTTGTTTATGTCCGAAATATTTTTCTCCTTCAATCATTGTATCATTAACTGCATAAAATCTGTCCCATGAGAATCTTTCAATATTATGATTGACTAATTTGTCAAGTGCTGTTGCTTTGAAAGGTGTTTTTGCAACTGGTTTTGTAGAATCTGTTGGTGTAATTACATTGACTGTAAAATCGTTTGGTGCATTAACATTTATTGTTTTTGCTTTAGGATCAATATTTGTAGTGACTGTTGGTTCTGCATATGCAGATGTTACTAATGCTCCTAAAATTAATGCTGGTAATGTAATGTTTTTAATAATCTTATTCATTTTAATTTACCCCCTAAACTATTTTTATTGACTATAAATATAATTCAATAAGGCAATTTAACCCTATTAACTATGTAGTAACAACAAACTAATATATAAAGGTTTCGTTTTCTTTACTATTATAGAGTTAAAACCCCCAAATGAGAGCAATTTCATCAAGTATTTAAATTTGATGGTTTTTCAAAGTCGATATGGGTGATATAAGAAAAATCGTGATTATCGGTGCAGGTCCTTCAGGATTATTTACAGGATATAATCTAAAAAAGCTCAATAAGAATTTAGATGTCACTATATATGAAGAGCATTCGCATCTTAAAAAAACATGTTCAGGAATATTTACAGAAAACATAAATGAGATAATCAAAATTCCTGAATCAAAGAAAGATAAGATAATAATAAATAAAATTTCAAAAGCAAAAATTCTTGCGCCAAATAACGAATTCTTAAAAATTAATTTTAAAAAATCAGATATTGTTGTTGATAGAGAAAAATTCAGTGAATATCTTAAGCATCTTGCAGAAAAAGAAGGATGCAAGATAATAACAGATGCAAGATTTGAAGGAATAGATTTTGATAATAATATTCTGGTAAAAAGAAAACATAAAACAGGAACTAAAGAACAAACAGAAAAAATATCTGCAGACATTCTAATAGGAGCAGACGGAGCATTAAGCAATGTTGCAAAATCCGCAGGATTATGGAATAACAAAGAAAGAGTATTTTACTTGGGGGTAAAAGCAAAAGTTTCAATAGATGAAACTGAAATCATTTTTTATCCATACATTAAAAATTTCGCGTGGGTTCTTCCATTAAAAAAAGGAGTCTGTGAAATCGGCATTGCGAAAAAAATGAACGCAAATGCAAACATAAATGTAGAATTTGAAAAATTCATCAAACTTCTCGAGAAAAAATTCAAAAAGAAAATATCCTTTTCCCAAAAAGAATCAGCGTTGATTCCTGAATATAAAAAAATTAAGATGCATAAAAAGATGAAATCGAAGACAAGTCAGATGGATGTATATCTCGTCGGTGATTCAGCATTGCAGGTTAAAGCAACAACTTTAGGAGGAGTTATTCCAAACCTTAAAGCAGCAAAAATCCTTGCAGAATCGATTGCAAAAAAACAGAATTACGAATTTAATTTAAATAAATTAAATCTTGAATTATTAATCCACAAAAAATTAAGAAATACAATGAATAAATTCTCCGACGGTGATTGGAATAAACTAATCAAAGATTTCAATAATCCTAAACTCATAAAAATCCTCAACGAAACATCACGAGATGAGCCAAAGAAACTTGCATTAAAATTATTCAAAGCAAAACCTTCTTTAATAAAGTATGGAAAGTTTTTGATTTAAGAAAAGATATTGTTATGTTGTTACTTTACTTCTTCCTTATCATGTTCTCAACACCTTTGTCGAAAGGAGTTAATTTAATGTTATATTCTTTCCACCATTCTCTTTGATCAAATAAATCTCCTGACGTTAAAGAATCAACTTGATCTGTTGTGAATTGAGGGTCAGGAACAATTAAATTATAGACAGAAA